>JAUCGL010000040.1 GCA_030378105.1 Candidatus Halobeggiatoa sp. HSG11
GTTATCAGCAGATTCCAGCTTATAATGGTGGTTTGTTTGCTGCTGATAAGATATTGGATAAGTTGGTTATTTCTGATGAAGTGTTGCATGATAATTTATTGCGGTTAGCGAATTATGATTTTAATACTGAGTTGGATGTTAATATTTTGGGGCATATTTTTGAGCATTCGTTGAATGAATTGGAGGAGATGGAGGCTAAAATTGCTGGTAATTCAATTGGTAAGAATAGTAAGCGGAAGAAGGATGGGATTTTTTATACGCCAAAGTATATCACTCAGTATATTGTGGAGAATACGTTGGGTAAGTTGTGTGTTGAGAAGCGGCAGGAACTTGGTTTGATTGATGTTGAGTTTGATAATTCGTTTTATCGGAAAGATGGAAAGCTGTCTGTTAAGGGAAATAAATTATTTAAGAATCTGGAAAAATATAAGAAATGGTTGTTGACGTTGAAGATTTTGGACCCGGCTTGTGGCAGTGGGGCGTTTCTTAATCAAACATTAATTTTTTTAATGGCAGAACATAAATTTATTAGTGATTTATTAGCAAATTTAACGGAAACACCTTTAGAGTTAAATATTGATAAAATTATTTTAGAAAAGAACATTTTTGGGGTGGATATAAATGAGGAAAGTGTTGAGATTGCTCAGTTGTCGTTGTGGTTACGGACTGCTAAGAAGGGTCGGAAGTTGTCTAATTTGAGTGGCAATATTAAGTGTGGGAATTCTTTAATTAATGATGTTGCGGTGGCTGGGGAAAAGGCTTTTAATTGGGATGAAGAGTTTGCGGTGATTATGCGGAAGGGTGGGTTTGATGTTGTTATTGGGAATCCGCCTTATTTTAATATTGAAACATTGGGGGCAAAATCACCAATTGCACAAGCAATTCAAAATTCCTATCCTGAAATTTGGCAAGATAAAAGTGATATTATTTTTTATTTTATTGCAAAATCAATAGAACTCACAAAGAATAAAATAGGTTTTATTGTATCAAATGCCTTTTTATTTTCAAATAAAGCTGAAAAACTAAGGAATTATATTTTAGAAAATGTGTCAATTGAAAAAATTATCAATTTTGAACAGTTTATGGTATTTAAAGATGCTTCTATCACAACATCTATTATAGAATTAAGCAAAAACAATATGAATACATTGGCTTATTCTTTTAAGGCAAAAAACTATACAGAGGAAGATATTTCTAAAATTATTAATAATGTAAATAACTATTTTGAGGTTAAATTGCAAAAAGATAGTGTATTTGCTTTAGTTGATAAAAAAATTGCCATGTTAAATGATAAAATTGATGCTGATTATTTGAAGTTAAATCAAATTTGTGAAATAGGTCAAGGTATGCAAACAGCCGCCGATAAAATTTTTTCTTTTAGAGAATTTCCAAATCAATTTCCAAAAGAATTTATCAAAAACAGAGTAACTGGCAAAAATATAGAAAGATATTTTATAGATCAAACAGGTGATTATCTACTTTATTTTGAAGATATAGAAAGTTTTGAGAAATTACCTTTGTCTATTCAAAACCATTTGTTAGAAAACAGAACTTTTTTGGAAAATAGAGCAGATAAAAAAAGGAGAAAAACATCCAAGTGGTGGAATTATACTTTTCCTATACATAAAGATTATTATTATTTAGATAAAATTTTTTGTAGTAGAAGAGCTTTTAATAATACATTTGTTATAGATAGTAATAATGAGTATTTGGCTTTTTCAAATATGACGGTAATTTTTGATACAAATGAAAATTTTGACATAAAGTATTTATTGGCATTATTAAATTCGACAACATTAAATTTCAGGTACAAAAGTATAGGTAAACAAACTGGTGGTGGAAGTTTTGAGTATTTTCCAAATGGTGTAGGAAAATTGCCAATCCCACAAATATCACAAGAACGACAACAGCCGTTTATTGATTTGGTAGATAATATTTTAGCAACAAAACAGCAAATAAAAGATTACCAATCCTTATTAAATGATGCTGTGAAAAATGATAACTTCGATAGAGAAATTAAGCTCAAACAAGCTATTTATAATTTTGAAAGTAAGGTTATTCAAATCGATAAAGAAATAGATAAAATGGTTTATGAGCTTTATGGATTGACAGCGGAAGAGATTGAAATTGTGGAGGGAGATTGTTGATGGCAATATACATAATGTATGGAAAAATAATTGATGATATAACATTGTTGGTTTTGAAGCAGAGATAAGATAAACTGGTTCACTTAAAATCATTAAAAGGAATCAACAAATGCTAGTCCTACCTTATTATAAAATTACAGAACAAATTTACGAAAACTCGTAAGCCGTATATATCTGATTATCAAATTGTTATTTGGTAGGGTGCATAAATGATAATGTCATGCACCTTATTTCTTAAGTTGATTTTGGAGGCCAACCTACCTTAAAGAATGGCGTTAAGCCATGTAGATCGGGTTAGCTTATTGAACAGAGTGAAATAACGTAATCCGACACCCAAAATTAAAAAAACACTTGAATTTTAATCAATACTTGGAAATTCAACAATAAAAGTTGCTCCATGCCCTAACATACTTTTACACCAAACTTTACCTTGCATTGTTGTAACTAACTTTTGGACAATAAATAAACCCAAACCAGTTGAATGTTCGCCACCAGTCGGTTGTGGTGTTAAACGAGTGAATTGACCAAATAATTTTTGTTGGTCTTCATCACTTAATCCAGGCCCTTCATCTTGAACTTTGAAATATATTTTATTGTTTTTATTGTAAATACTCATCAAAATTTTTTTATTTGGTGGTGAATATTTGATTGCGTTGGAAATCAGATTATCAAAAATTCTATGGATACTATTAGTATCCATTTTAACATAACATTTTTCATCAAAATCATTAAGTTGCAATTTAATATTTTTAGCTTGAGCTATATTAACATAATGTTTAAATAAACCTTGAGCAATTGGCGAAATATTCTGTTTACTGAATGATAATTCCAGTTTACCCAATTCAATAGCATTAACTTCCAAAATATTTTTCACTAATTCAAACATTTGTTGTGAGCTTGCGAAAATTTTTCCTGCTATTTCAACCATTTCTTCATTATCCACTTCTTGACAATCAAATTGTAATATCTCAGAAAATCCCTGAATTGCAGTAATAGGATTTTTTAAATCATGGACAGCCATACTCAAAAATTCATTTTTTTGATGTAGCTTTTTAGTCCGTTCTGCAACCTTTTTCTCTAAATCAGCATAAAATTGAGCTAATTTTTGTTCCTGAAAATAATGTTCAATAGCCCCTTTAATCGTTAAATTGAAATTGGTTGGTTCCCAAGGTTTAGCTATATAATGATAAAGATTAGCTTTATTAACTGCATTTCCTATCGCTTCCACATCAGCTTGGCCAGTCAACAAAATTTTTAAAGTAGCCGGCAACATAGAATGTATCTTAATTAATAATTCATCACCTTTCATACCCGGCATGATTTGATCGCAGATAACAACTGGCAATTCAATCTCATCTTCTTGTAATTCTTCAATAACTTCTAATGCTTCTTCAGCAGATTCAACTGTTTCAATTTGATATTTACCTGCAAAATGATCTTTTAATTGACATTTAAGTGCTTCTAATAACATTGCTTCGTCATCAATACATAAAATAACAGGTGTTTTCATATTTTTTTATTTTTCAATTTTGGAGTTCAAAGCTTCAACTTTGAGTTATTTATATTAAAATTAGATATTTTGGAGTTCAAAATTGTGAGTTTTGACAGTGATGTTATTTAACAATAATCAAAGCTGTGCTTTGAACTCCAAACATCTATTAATACATGATTCCGACTAAAAATAAGCTAAACCAAGGTACATAGGTTATAACCAGCAAAGCCGCAATTAATACAAACATCCAAGGTACAGCCGCTTTAGTGACATCAACTAAAGACATACCAGATAAACCCGCCGCTACATATAGATTTAAACCAACTGGGGGGGTTATCATACCAACTTCCATATTGGTTGTCATAATTATGCCTAAATGAATTGGATCGATGCCTAAAGATACTGCTATTGGATGAAATAATGGAGCTAAAATAAGTAAAATTGCAGATGGTTCCATAAAGTCGCCAGCAAACCATAAAATTATATTGATCATTAACAAAAACATCCAAGGACTTGGATCGGAAGCTAAAACTGAATTAGTCATGCTTTGAGGAATTTGTTCGGCGGTCAATACATAAGCAAAAATCATCGCACAAGCTATGATAAATAATAGCATGGAGGTCATCTTTGCTGATTCAAGCATAACTTTAGGAACATCACTAAAAGTCATATCTCTATGCACAAATAAAGCGATAAAAGCTGAATAAACTGCGGCTACTGCGGCAGCTTCAGTTGGAGTAAAAATACCACCGTAAATACCACCAACCACAATAACAATTAACAGTAATCCCCAGAAAGCATCCAGAAAAGTTTTAAATAGGTATTTTAAACCCCGCCAAGGTTCACAAGGTATGTTCATTCGTTTCGCAACTATCCAAGTTGCTAACAACATAAAGGAAGCCATTACTAAACCGGGTAAAATTCCAGCGATAAACATTTTACCTACGGACTCTTCCACTGCATCGGCATATACAATCATTGGGATTGATGGTGGAATTAAAATTCCTAAACTACCTGCTGTTGCTATACAACCCACTGCAAAACTTTTATCATAGCCAGCGGCAATCATACCGGGAATTAAAATTGAGCCAATTGCTACAACTGTAGCTGGAGATGAGCCAGAAATTGCAGCAAACAACATACAGGAAACAACTCCGGCCATCGCTAAACCACCGTGCATCCAACCAACCATTGCTTTGGCAAATTCGATTAAACGTTTGGAAACTCCACCAGTAGCCAAAAATTGAGACGATAAAATGAAGAATGGAATTGCAAGTAAAGTGGTATGCTCCATTGTATCAAACAGTTTTTGAGCAACCACGATGGGGGAATCATCAGTGGCAATATAAATATAACTTAAACTGGATAAGCCCAAACTAATAGCAATTGGTACACCAACTAAAAGTAGTAATAATAAACCAACAAATAACAATGAAATAGCCATTTATTCAACTCCAGTTCTTTCTGATTGACCCACAAAATCTTGTTTGCCTTGCCATATTAACCAACCAACTTGTAATAAATGAATTGTCATTAAAAACAAACCGATGGGAATTGCCAAATAAGGAATCCACTGTGGAATTTGTAAATCAAGGGTTAAGTCCCCCCATTGGTAAATTTTGGTTATATATTGCAATGATAAAATAAATACAGTCACCACAAATACCAAACATAAAGCAAGACTACTCAATCCTATCCAACGTCTAACAATTGGGGAAAATTTGAGGACTAAAATATCAACTCCTAAATGAATTCCTTCTCTAAATCCGTAAGCTGAACCAACTAATACAACCCAAGCAAATAAATATTGTACTGTTTCTAATACCCAAGGAAAACCAGTGTCAAACATATAACGGGCTATTACATTAGCAAAAATCAATATAGTTGCAGTCCCTAAGCCAACCGTAATGATAACCTCTTCAAATAAAGTTAACATTCTGTCCAAAGCACTGAGATAAAATCGCATATTTAAAGTACCAATTTGTATAATGAAAACACTGCTTAAAAGTAACTATTTTCTTAACTGCTTCTAGTAATTTACGAATCCTTTTATGGTTTAGGAATATATATGAAATAACTTAGTCAACTTTTGGAATTGCAAGGCCTCCTTGCAAGTTAAAACAAGGAAACCTTGTATTCCGAAAATCATAGTCGAACATCCATGTTCAACATTAACTTAATGTCCTAAAGTTTGATGAATTTTAATTAACAAATTTTTTCCAATCTGTTTAGCAAATTTTTCTTCAACTTGTTTAGTTGCTTCAACCCAAGTTTTTCTTTCTTCTTCAGTTAATTCAACCACTTTAGCAAAACCAGATTTTTCAATAGCTTGTCTGTCGGCAGCATCAGCAGCAGCAGCAAATTCACGATTTTTGATTGTAACTTCTTTGATAATTTTTTCTAATTCTATTCGAATTTCAGACGGCAGACCATTCCAAAAATCATTACTTACGATTAACAAATAACCTAAATAAGCATGATTAGTAACAGTTATCCAGTCTTGTACTTCATGGAATTTTTTGGAATAAATATTTGACCAAGAATTTTCTTGTCCGTCAACTACGCCTTGGCCCAGAGCAGTATAAACTTCTTTAAACGGTAGTTTTTGAGGATTACCGCCCAAAGCATGGATCATAGCCTCATGGACGTTGGAAGTTTGGATACGGAATTTTTTACCTTTAAAATCATCAGGAATTTTGCGTAATGCAGATTCAGCCTTAATAGAAAAAGCTTTCATACCACTATCCCAAAAACCTAAAGCTTTTAATCCTTTGCGTTCCAATGGTTTAGTTATGTCACTGGCAACTGGAGAATCAGCTAATTTATGCACATCATCAATACCGTTGAATAAGAAAGGTAAATCAAATGCCTGAATGGTGCGAGAGAATTTAACAAATTTGGATAAACTAGGAGCAGCGATAATACCAGTTTTGGTACTACTACTCATACGAATGGCTTCCATAACTTTATTGTCATTAAAAAGTTGGGAGTTAGGAAAAACTTCAACTTTGACTTTACCAGCTAGGCGTTCATTAACCAATTTAGCAAATAAATCGGCAGCTTGACCTTTGGGAGTTTTAGGTGCAACAACATGAGAAAACTTAATAACATACTCAGCTTGAACATTAGCAAAAATGGCCAATAAAGATAATACAAGCACTTTCATAAGTAGTTTCATTAACAATTACCTTTTGATAGAATAAATAATTATTTTAACAGAAATGTTATTTATAATGGAAGTGTTTGTTGAAAGTAAATCTGTTATTATCGTTAAGGATACCGATTTTTATGTGTGCTTAACTTTTATCTGAACATAAAAGTCATATTTCTGTATTAATTTTTCGTACTTAATACTTATACGAGATATACTAAAAAATTACCTAACCATATAATATGCTTATATCATTTACTTTAAATCAAAAAATTAGACGTTTTCTTGTAACCTATTTATTATTGTTATTACCAATAATTGCTATAGGAGCAACAATCTATTATGCAGAAGTTAAAACCAACAAAATATCTTTAGAAACTCAAGTAACTGAGAACTTACAAGGTCAATTTAAATTAATTTTAACTGAATTCAAACATATCATTTCAGACCTATTATTTTTATCTGAACATAATGAAATTCAAGATTTATTAAATACTAATAACGAGAATGCAAAACAAAATTTAGCTACAGAGTATCTTAACTTAGTAACTCACAAAAAAATTTATGACCAAATAAGGTTTTTAGACAAAACCGGTTTGGAAATAGTTAGAGCCAATTTTAATAAAGACAAGTCATTTATTGTGCCAGAAGAAAAACTCCAAAATAAAGGTGGTAGATACTATTTTAAAGATTCTTTAACGTTAAAACGAGGAGAAATATTTATATCGCCATTTGACTTAAATATGGAAAGAGGCCAGATAGAACAACCTCTCAAACCTATGTTACGTTTTGGAACTCCAATTTTTGACCAACATGGTAATAAACGTGGCGTAACATTATTAAATTATTTAGGTAAAAATTTATTAAATCAGATGCGACAGTTAGCAATTAAAAATTTTTCTGATATTATGCTATTGAATAAAAACGGATTTTGGTTGCTATCTTCTAACAGGGATGATGAATGGGGATTCATGTCAGAACAAGGAAAAGATAAAACTTTTGGTAATCGTTTTCCTGATGAATGGCAAACAATTAACAATCAAAAATCTGGTCAGTTAAGTACTGCTAACGGACTATTCACTTTCACAACTATTTATCCTCTTGCCAATAAATATAAAGAGAAAATTCATATTGTTGGAGAAATAAATGATTCAAAAATTTTAGAATTTTATTGGAAATTAGTTTCTTACATTCCGCCAACAGCATTAACCACCAATTCTACACAAATTTTAGCTAATATGACTTTGCCATTCATAGGGTTAATGGTTTTAATGCTATTTATTGCTTTAATTTTAACTTATATCGGAATAAGACACGCTGAAGCTAAAGCCTTTTTACAACATAATGAAGAACAATTACGTTTATTGATAGAAGGAGTGGTGGATTACGCAATAATTATGATAAATGCACAAGGTAAAATAGTTAGTTGGAACAGTGGAGCAGAACGTATTTCATATTATACTGCTGATGAAATAATTGGCAAACATTTATCTATTTTTCATACAACTGAAAATATCAAAAATGGTAAAGTAGAACAAATTTTAACAGAGGCTGTTAAACAAGGTAAAACAGAGGATGAAGGATATAGAATTCGTAAAAATGGTTCAAAATATTGGGCTCGTGTAACAATTACCGCTTTACACAAACCAGATGGTACGTTACGAGGTTTTACTCATGTAACTCGTGATATAACTGAACGTCGAAATGCTGAAGAAAATACTCGTCAAAATGAAATGATGTTTCGAACTATTTATGAATCTTCTAGTGATGCCATCATGTTACTAGATGAAAATGGTTTTTTTGATTGTAATTCAATAACTTTAACTATGTTTGGTTGCGATACTAAAGAGCAATTTATTTCCCATCATCCTTCTGAATTTTCACCACCTAATCAACCTAATGGCGAAGATTCCAAAACATTAGCTGACAAATATATTCAGGCAACTATTAAAAAAGGTAGCTGTAGTTTTGAATGGTTACATTGTCGTTTAGATGGAACTAATTTTTATGCAGAGATATTACTTAACTCTTTAAAACTTCATGATTGGCCAGTTTTACAAGCTGTGGTACGAGATATAACTGAACGTAAACAGGCAGAAGAAAAAATTAAATTAGCTAATGAGCAAATTCATAAATTAAACGAGCAACTTTTATCAGAAAATCAGCGTATGAGTGCTAAATTAGAAATAACTCGTCAATTACAACAGATGATGTTACCTAAGGAACAGGAATTATGTAATATCAAATATTTAGATGTGGCTGGTTTTATGGAACCTGCGGAAACAGTAGGAGGTGACTATTACGATGTATTGCAATATGGTGAGCATGTTTTATTTGCAATTGGTGATGTCACTGGTCATGGTTTGGAAAGCGGAGTATTAGCAATCATGGTGCAAACTGCAGTACGAACCATATTATCTCATAATGAAACTACTGATTTAGCTAAGTTTTTAAATACTTTGAATGATGTTATTTATAGCAATGTCCAACGTATGAATTCGGATAAAAATTTAACTTTTATGTTATTGGACTATGAACCAACTAATTTCCCGATCCATTCCAAGTCAGAAGATATTAAAGGAATTTTATGTTTAAGTGGTCAACATGAAACAATAATTGTAGTTCGTACAAATGGTGATATAGAAGACATAGATACTATAGACTTAGGTTTTCCAATTGGTTTAGAAGCAGATGTTTCTGAATGGATAACTCAAACCTCAATTTCACTTAAAGTTGGAGATGTGGTAGCTTTGTACACTGACGGAATAACTGAAGCTGAAAACTGTGCTAAAGAATTTTATGGTTTAGAACGATTAAGCAATGTTATTCAGAAAAACAGACATTTAAACGCCGAAAGTATCCGCTATGCTGTTATTTATGATGTACTGCAATTTATTGACGGACAAAAGGTATATGATGATATTACTTTATTGATTTTAAAGCAAAAATAGACTTTCCAATTTGACGTTAAACATTTTTTTGTGATTTTTTTTGTAATTTTGATTCATACATTCCAGTATCAGCAATATTTATTAGTTCATCTGCTGAAATATGTTGTTGTTTATAATCAAATTCTGCAAATCCAAAGCTAAAATCAATTGGTTGATTATGTATTTCCTCTTTGTTTAATTGTTGTTTTATTCGGTTAATTAAATTATTAAAATCATGTAGTTGGATTCTTGGAAAAATGAGTAAAAATTCATCGCCCCCCATTCTAAATATATAATCAGAATCTCTAGTTATTTTTTTCAGAGATTCCACTACAAGGTTAATTAATAAATCGCCTTCAGCATGACCATAAGTATCATTAATTTTCTTTAAATTATCTATATCTACATAACAGATAATAAAATTTTCTTTAGTTCTTTTCGTATTTGCGATTTGTTTAGTCAGAATTTCATAGGCAAAACGCCGGTTAAAAACGCCGGTCATTTCATCAGTTATTGAAACTCGCACAATTTTTTCTAAAGCTTCTCTCAGTTTAATATGTACATTTATCCTTGCTAAAACTTCTTCTGTAATAAATGGTTTCGTTATATAATCAACTCCACCAATTGCAAAAGCCTTCAGTTTATCTTTAATTTCTGATAATGCAGTTATAAATATAATAGGAATATCTTTGGTGCTTTCTTCAGCCTTAAAACGTCGACAAACTTCTATACCATCCATACCCGGCATCATAATGTCCAATAAAATTAAGTCAGGTGCTTTTTTTTGCACAAAATCAATAGCTTTATTTCCATTTTGAGCTGCTGCTGGTTTATAACCATGCTCTTTCAACATACTCCCCAATACTTGTAGATTTTGAGGATTATCGTCAACAATTAAAATTAAAGGTTTTTTAGTCATAGAATAATTTAAATAGAGAAAAATGAAAAAATACAGTTGTTGAATTATTTGAAATTAATTTATTTTAAAATAGTTTCTTATTTTCTTAACTTAATATGGCAGTGAATCTACAGCTTCATATTCTTATCTTTCATACATTATATCACAATCAATTTTCTACTTTGTAATCACCATTATTATTAATTGTACTATTAATTTGTTGATTAGAGTATAATTATTTTAATTTTTAAAATCATCTAAATTTATAAAAAATATGGTAACTCAAAACGAACTAAGGATGTTTTACGAAACAGACCTTAAACCCAAATTATTATTTCTTGAAGAACAACGTTTGCTTCTTACTGGTAAACAAAAAACTATTTGGATCATACGCAATATATTGGTCGTATTAGCCATTTTAGCAATAATAATTCCTTTTCAATTAGAAAGGGGATATTTTGAAACAATTTACAACGAGTTTGGTATAAGTTTTCTTCATAGTTTTTGGGAAGATATAGAGGCATTTATTTTTTATAGTGTAATCACATATATGATAATTTTTTCTGTAGCTATCTCGCTTTCTTATACGAAAAAAAAATCTACTTATCGAAATAGTTTCAAAACAACAATAGTTGGTTCCTTAGTGAAATTTATAGATAAAAATTTGAATTATGATCCAAAAAATGACTCGACACCAAAAGAATTGTTATTTAAGAAAGAATTTTATAACAGTGATTTATTTAGAAACCATGCTTACAGATTTAGCGGAGAAGATTATGTTGGTGGAATTGTTGGTGGAACAAGCCTAAATGTTTCTGAAATTCATGCAGAAAGACGAGAAGTATACGACAGTTACGATGGAAGTACTTATAATCGTTATTATGATATTTTTAAGGGGCTATTCTTTGTTTTTAATGTTAATCGGGATTTTGAAGGAGTTACTACGATCATTGTACACGACGATTATGATGAGTATTATCTAAAAAAATATTTGTCATTCGCCAAAAAAGAAAGTACATTTAAGGTTTATAGTGATAATCCAACCATAGCCAAATACGTTTTTTCGACAGCATTTATGGAGCGTTTATTAGCACTGCATAATCAATTAAAAGCACCAATAGAATTGTCATTTGTTAATGGCAAACTGTATATAGCTATTTCCATCTACAAAGATTTATTTGAGCCACCACCCATATCAAGTACCGTATTAGATTTCCAACTCATTCAAGCAATTTTTGAATACATGAATCTTGGTAAAAAAATAGTAGAAGAGTTAATAGTTTTAATGGAACAACCAAATCAGATGGATTTGAAGTAATTAATTCACTTAACACCTGACAGGTTTTGGAAACCTGTCAGGTCTACTTTTAATCGGAGGAATTGTTAGCATGAAATTATGTCCAGATATTTCCAATACTTGGTTTTGGTGTACATTTATTATTTTTAGGACTGGTGTATTACTGGTCTTTTTATTTTGTGGATTACCTTTGATTTTTTATTCAGTTAACTGGTATTTTGACATTCAAATTAATGATAAACCTTTGGTTGAAACTGCTGCTGCAAATTTGGAGGATTCTATGTCAATACATCATATTGATAAATCCAATGAAGGCAAAATAATTCATTTAACTGGTAATACAACAACTGATTATACTGTAAATGATTTTTTATTTGGTATTGAACTTTCAGATGTGATTAAATTAAAGCGAGTAGTGGAAAAATTTGATGGTCAAAATTGGGTAAACACCACTACTTCCCCTATAAATAATACAGTATTTAGAGCAGAATTAGTTAAATTAGGGGGATTCACCTTATCTTCCAAAATTATTGATGAGACGTTCTTCACTTTCAAAAAGCTACCAATAACCAAAGAATTATTTGCACAGATACCTGAGAACCTAAGCAATGAATTAGGGGGAGAATTACATTTAAACGATGATAATTATTTTATTGGACAGAACCCGGCTTTTCCTCAAGTTGGCGATTTGCGGATTAGTTTTTTTGTGATTAGCACTGGTACGGTTAGTATTACTGCTAGACAAGTCGATTCACATTTAGTTTCCTATCATGGAATAGAAATTATATTTACTTTTTTAAAGAAGATAAATTTAGTAAACACATACTATCTTTCTGTATTTTTCCAAATATTACCACTCTATTTTTTCTCTTTTTTCTCCCTATCGCTAGGTATTTATTTGATTTTCTTAATGTTGAAGACACTTATTAAGCCTTTTCCATCATCATATGATCCAAATTTAGAATATGAGAATCCAGATAATCCAATTATATTTCGTATATTTCTCATGATTATAGATGCAAGTTTCTTCTTTATGCTCATATTTATACCTATGTTAGTTTCTGTGTTGATAGCTATTTTTTTAAAAGAAGGAATTTTCAAAGAGGAGGCGTTCCTCTTGATTGCTTTAGTAATAACAGTACCAATAATTATGTATGTTATCGCACTTTTACTCAGTAAATTATTAAAATTCATTCCTTTTTCTGACAAATTCATTAACCAACTCAACTGGCTTTCAGCAATTATAATAGCTGTTAGTATATCTCTTATTTCTATCGCAATTACTTGGGCAATCTATCTGCCAATATTAAGTATATCATTGTTTATAATAGCTATTTTAAATTTATATTACTCAATCCCGGCTGCTCATAGATTGTTAATAGTTCCAAACTATGAACCACCTGAGCCACCGCTAGTTCAGGAAATGGTAGTTCCCCAGAAAACACGGTAATCTTTTTCACAGCTTTCAAGACTTCAATTTGAACAGTTCTGAAAGTGCTATATTTTGGAGAAATTATGTTTGAAGAACACACTGTTACGATATTAATTTTAAGTATTGTTTCTGTTTTATTAATTAGTTTATTAAAAAATAAAAGTTATAAATTTGAAACATCAAAACTATTATGGTTTGTGCAAGCTGTTTTTACAGTTTTCATATTGATTACTGGAGAGATTTCCCTATCAGACTGGTTGGCGGAAACTACTTATTTATCTTACATAAAAACTGGATTTGACATATTATGGTGGTTAGTTCCTGCTTATTTGCTTAATTTGGCAATGGAACCATTTGTATGGACACCTTTAGAAGAAAGAACTTGGCAACCTATACTCATACCTAATATAGTTCGTATTTTTGTAGCAGAAATTATTTACTCAATTGCTATCCTTGGGATTATTATTTACATATATGAATCCCCTATCATAGCTTTAATTCTTTTGCTTCAATTAGTTATTGTGTTTAGATATTTCATAAAAATATATTTTCCTTGTCTTGCTATTAACATAGAAAGACCATTTCGTCTTGGCGATTGGGTCAAAATAGGTGATATTGAAGAGAGCCAAGTAATAGATATAACAGAACAAATGACTTCTCTTAGAACTAGAAATAATTATGACATAAGCATTCCTAACAATATAGTTTTACAATCAACTGTCAAAAATTTTTGTTTTCCAGATGAAGTTTATTTGTCAGATATAAAGATAAAAATTGCTGCTGTCTATCCTTCAGAAAGAGTCAAAAAAATCTTGCTTGATGCTTTATTGAGTGTTGATAGTATTTTAAAAGAACCTGCTCCAGTTGTTTTAGTTAGTGATATAAATGAAGATTCGGTTACTTATACCATGTCCTACTGTGATGATGATTATGCCGGAAAAATATTTGTGAAAGATGCTGTATTAACCCGTGTTTGGTTTCATGTCAATCAAGCCGGAATTAATCTCAATAAAGAAGGAGTAGTGTAAGATTATGTTAAGAGAATATATTTCTACAATATTGCTTTTTTGTATTATCATATTTTTAATAGAAGTTATAGGTAATAACCTTGTACTTTTTGTTGAAGTTATATTTAACGGATATGTCTTTGAAATATTATTTATTAGCGTTTTTTTATTAATAAGTACTTGGTTTATAAAATTTGACAGATACGACAAAGACAAAAGACTTGTATTGGCTGAAAAAGTTGTGTTTACAATTATTATCTTGATTACTGGGTATATTTTTGAAATATTATTTATTAGCATATTAATAAGTATTTGGTTTATAGGAGTTAACAGATACTATGAAGATTTCAAATTTTTATGGGTTGGACAAATCATACTCACGATTATTATCTTGATTACTGGTGAAATCATACTAACCAATCATTTTTCTGAAATTATTTATCTGATAGAAACTGGATTTAATATATTGTGGTGGCTGGTTTCAGCTTATTTGATTTATTTAGCAATAAATATATTAACTATAATCCCATATGAAAAAAAATATGGTGCTTATAAATATGAAGAAATAGCACATGATCGTTTAGTGATAATAATAACATTCAATTCATTAGCTCTGTTTGGGATTGCCATATTTGTTTATGAAGCTCCAATTATAGGCTTAATTATTTTAGTGCAAATCTATATTATTAAAAAACTTATTTCACAAAGAATAACTGACAAAAATGAATTTGATAGAAGATTGAGATTTAATTGGGTTAAAATAGGTGAATTTGAAGAAGGTAGAGTAGTAAAACAGACTCAGAAAATGGTTTCTATCAATACAAGGTATGATAACATCATAAATATTCCCAACCATGTTGTGTCACAATCGGTTATTAAAAATTTTGAACACCCTGATTGTGTTTATTGGTCAACTATTAAGATAAAAGCTTATTCATTTCATCCACCAACAAAAGTTAAAAAAATCCTACTTGATGCTTTATTAAATGCAGATAAAATTTTAGCAGAACCATCGCCAGTAGTTGTTGTTAGTGACATAAGCAATGACATGATGGAATATACGTTAGCTTATTGTAGCGATGATTACGCTAGTAAAGACTTTATTAAAGAAGAAGTGTTTATCCGTATTTTGCACCACTTTAAACAGGCTAATATTTCACAAGTTATAGAGTCACAACATAATTAAATTACCGGAGAAATTATGTTTGAAGAACACGCTGTTAAGATATTAATTTTTAGTATTATTTTTATCTCATTAGTAAATATTCTAAACCGTAAGTTTAGACATCTTACCAAATTGTTTTGGTTTGTGCGAGCTATTTTTACAGCTTTTATCTTGATTACTGGCGAAATTTTTCTGACCGATTGGTTGGCAGAAACAACGCTTGTATCTTATGTGAAAGCTGGATTTGATATATTGTGGTGGCTGATACCAGCTTATTTAATTCACCAAGCAATGGAGGGATTTATATGGCCACCGATAGAAGAATGGAATGGGCCTATATCCAATTTAATTCACATTTTTGTAGCAGAAATTATTTACTCAGTTGCTATACTTGGAATTATAATATTTATATATGACTCCTCAATTTTACCCTTGATTGTTTTATTCATAGCAGTTGTTATTTCTGTTTTTTTTATAAAAATAAATTTATCTAGTATTATTATTGACTCAAGAAGGCTATTTTTAATTGGTGAATGGGTTAAAATAGCTGAATTTGAGGAAGGTGAGGTAGTTGATATAACTTGGCGAACTGTTCGGATTAAAACAAGAGATGAATGTATAATATCTATTCCTAGTGATGTTGTTTTACAATCGGTTATTAAACTTTTTCAGCGTCCAGATAATGTTTATTGGTCAACTATTAAGATAAAAGTTAGTGGTACTTATCCACAGGAAAGAGTCAAGAAAGTCCTGCTTGATACTTTATTGAATACGAAAAAAAATTTATCAGAACTACCACCAAGATTTTTTAGTAATATTAACAATATTCCGAATAAATACCCAAGACAATGTTGTGAAGATAATCATGCAGATTATGTAGATAGAAATTTTAAAATTTTATTATACCCATCACCAATAGTTTTCATTAGTAATATTGACAATGGTATGGTTGAATATACATTAACTTATTGTATTGATGATTATGCTGATAAATACTTTCTTAAAGAAGAAGTGTTTACCCGTATTTTGCACCACCTTAAACAAGCTAATATTTCACAAATTATAGAATCACAACCAAATTAAATTAACGGAGAAATTATGTTTGAAGAATACGCTGTTATGATATTGATTTTTAGTATTATTTCTATTTTGACAATCAAGATATTGAAAAATAATAACCATAAATTTAGATATTCAAAACTATTGTGGTTTGTGCAAACTATTTTTACAGTTTTTATCTTGATTACTGGAGAAATTTTCCTAACCGATTGGTTGGCAGAAACTGCTTATTTATCTCACTTAAAAACTGGGTTTGATATATTATGGTGGCTGATACCAGCTTTTTTGCTTAACCAAGCGATGGAGCTGTTTATATGGACACCTTTAGAAGAAAGAAGAACTTGGCAACCCATACTCATACCTAATATAGTTCGTCTTTTTGCAGCGATATTAATTTATGCAATTGCTACACTTGGGATTATAATATTTATATATGACTCCTCAATTTTTGCCTTAATTATTTTATTCATAGCAGTTGTTATTGTTGGATTCTTTGTAAAAATCAATTTTTCTAGTGCTATTATTTACTTAGAAAGACCATTGCGAATTGGCGATTGGGTCAAAATAGCTGATTTTGAGGAAGGTGAGGTAGTCGATATAACTTGGAGAACAGTTCGTATTAAGACGAGAGATGAATGTATAATATCTATTCCTAGTGATGTTGTTTTACAAGCATTAATCAAAAATTTCAATTATCCAGATGATGTTTATTGGTTAGATATAAAGATAAAAATTAGTGATACTCATCCACAGGAAAGAGTCAAGAAAATATTGCTTGATGCTTTATTGAGTTCTAATAAAATTTTACAAGAACCAGCTCCAGTGGTTTTAATTACAGATATAACCAATGGCATTATTGAATACAGTCTGAATTATTGTGCTGATGATTATTCAGATAAGAATTTTGTTAAAGAAGATGTGTTTATCCGTATTTTACATCATCTTAAACAGGCTAATATTTCACAAGTTATAGAGTCACAACCTAATTAAATTACAGGAGAAATTATGTTTGAAGAACACGCTGTTACGATATTGATTTTTAGTCTTGTCGGAATTTCATTAATGTATTTCTTAACAATGAAGATAAATTTGGCAACATTGAAGAAACAAGTATCGGAACATCCAGATTGGTTTCAACATGAACATGCACAAACATTTGATGTAACGCAATCAGCGATAAGCTATAGTGTTGGCCAGACTTGGAATTACCTGCAAAAAAACATTTCGTTATTAGGAACAAGATGAACTTGAAGTAGAAGAATACAAACAAAAAATTGATTTAGTTGATAAAAATGAATGTATATATCTTGATGAATGCGGTATTAAACCTTATCTATTATTCGAGATTATGGTTGGGCTCCAAAGGGAGAAAAAATATTCGGTTGTCGCAAGGGAAAACGTGAAAAAAATATTAATATTATTGCGGCATTGAATGGGCATACAATTATTGCTCCACTTATGTATGAAAGTACTACGAATGCTGATTTATTTAATGTTTATCTTGAAGAATGCTTGTTACCAGCAGTTAAATTAGGACAAATAATTATTATGGATAATGCTTCTTTCCACAAGTCAATTGAAACCGAATCTCTGATTGGAGAAGCTGGATGTTATTTATTATTTTTACCTGCATATTCACCAGAACTCAATCCAATTGAACACAAATAGGATTCAGTTATAACGTTATATTAAGCAGTTTCGTCATAAATTTGATTCATTTATCGAAACAATAAATTTTATTTTTCAAAATATAATTAATTTTAATGGTGTGAAAATATAGGAATGTTACTATAACATACTACACTCTTTGTAGACACCAGCAGACCCTCCTCAGTCGCAACCATTACGACTGGTTTGTATTGGCTTCCGTTTTTTCAAAAACGTCGCCTTCTGCACTATAAGTTAATGATGCTGTATCAAGTTTCAAGGAGGTGCGAACTCCTCTGTGGTTTATTAATTT
The DNA here is from genome assembly GCA_030378105.1 of Candidatus Halobeggiatoa sp. HSG11. GTDB lineage: Bacteria > Pseudomonadota > Gammaproteobacteria > Beggiatoales > Beggiatoaceae > DRQV01. The sequence continues at coordinate 18,539 of JAUCGL010000040.1, forward strand.
CTCTGTGTACGCTTCTAAACATCTTGATTCTCAAATTCACAGAAAAACCCCCTATGATTTATTTTAAGTTATTGAATTTATTATATATAATGTTTTTTGATGGTTTATCAATGCGTAAGTCCTAGAATTTTGTAAGAGGCTTTTACAAAAAATGATAATTGAATAACAAAAAATTTGCCAAATATTTTAAAATATATTATTGTAGATAATCCTTAAAATAAAGCAAAGTTAAATATTTGATATTTAAATTTTTTGATAAATTATTACTTTATTTAGGTTCTATAAAATTTCATTCCTTAGTTTTTTTATTCACAGGTATTTATTAGCATGTTTAAAAATAAAAAACAATCATTTTGTATTATTAACGTTATATATATGATGCTGATGATATTTTCGTCTGTTATGGCACAAGACAAATATGACCCAATGAAAGAAATCTCCTTGGGTGAAATAATGAATATCAAAATTGAATCAGTTTCTAAAAAGGAAGAGTCAATTTTTGATGCACCACTTTCTTCCACAATTATCACCCAACAGGAGATTTTAAATTCAGGTGTGACTTCCATAATGGAAGCCTTACGTTTAGCCCCGGGCATGATTGTTAGGGAACAATCTCCCGGTAATTTTGATGTCCATCTTCGTGGGTTTGATGCTGTACCACCAAATAGTACTTTTGTTACATCATCAAATACACTAACACTTGTGATGATTGATGGGAGGCCGGTTTATAACTATTTTGCTGGAGGAACGTTTTGGGAAACCTTGCCAATTGGTCTAAGTGATGTAGAAAAAATTGAGATTGTTAGAGGACCAAGTGCCGCACTTTATGGTCCAAATGCTGCAACCGGAGTTGTGAACATTATTACTCAAAAAGCAAGTAAGGCAGGAGGTTCTTTTACAGCAAATATTGCCGAAGGAGAGCATCATTCTCGCATAATAACCGGTTCACTTGGATATAGACACAAAGATGTTGGAATAAAGTTGTCGGCTAATTACCAGCGTAAAAATCGTCAGGAAACAGAATATTATGAATTATATCGAGATATTTATGTTTCCAATCCATCCGATTTATATACCTATACGCCTCGCCCCATGTCAAATGCTAACGAGAAATTTCCAGAACCAAATCTATCTTTAGAAAAATATGGAGTAAATACCTTCATAAATTTTACACCTTCTGACGATATTTCTTTTGATCTCAGTCTGGGAATTCAGGATTCCAGAAGTCAAAAAGTATATATAGATAATAATGCTACAGTATTCAATACTTTTGATTCAGAAACAAAATATGCTGATCTCAAAGCTAAAATATTCGGTTTTTCTGGGCAGATTTCCTATTTGACTGGGCAGCAGGAACCACTGGGAATTCCACGTTGGCCTTTTGATTTCAGTACACTAGACATTCTTCTGGAATATGACTATCAAGGAAGTAATTTTGATCTAAGACCGGGTGTTAGTTGGCGAAAAGCTTTGTATGATGCTGGATTTATTGGTGGAGAGCAAGAACTAAATGCTATTGCGGCGTTTCTTCGTGCCGAATACCGACCTTCTGAACAATGGCGATTTATTGCTGCTATCCGGGCAGATAAGCACAATTATCCTGATGATATATATCCATCTTTTCAATTTGCCACAACTTTTAAATTAAATCAAGACAATATCTTGAGAGCTGTATATGCTAGAGCTGCTCGTTCTCCTGCCATGTATCCCACCTATTTGGACTTCAAATTTGAGGCAGATCGACCTACTTCAAATACCTATTTTCATTACAGTGGTAATAATGAACTTGACCTCACAGTAATGGATATGATCGAATTTGGGTATCGAAAAAACTTATCAAATTTATTTTTACTTGATGTAGAAACTTTCTATAATTTTGTCAGAGATTTTTATGGAACCGGTACTATGGAAAAAAGTGTGACACAAGTAGATGACAAAACTTTCAGACGCACTATAACTGAACAGCAGAATTTAGACTTAAAAGCTGAACAATACGGTGTAACATTGGCATTGTCTTATACAGGAAGCAAAAGTTTTTGGGCAAAAATCTTTGGTACTATTCAATATACAAAACTGACTGACCATGCTTCAGACATTTATATGGAAGAGTTTGGTGAATATACGTTGGAAGATCGGAAACATGATGGAACGCCATTGTTTTATGGTGGAATAGATATTAATTATCGGCCATTGAGAAAATGGAATCTCAATAGTAATGCTTATTTTTACACGAGTAACACATATGAATACAAATCAGTCAATGCTAAAGGTGGAGGCAGACGCATACCTGTATTCGAAACTGAATCGAAGTTTATACTGAATACCAAAGTGTCTTATAACATATCCAAACATGCTTCATTTTACCTTAATGCAAGAAATCTACTCAATAATACTTCGCAAGAATTCGCATGGACAGATAGAATTGGGCGGACTTTTTTATTCGGTTTGAATGTGGGCTATTAACTCACTGCCATTTGCGTTAAGCAAACTGATTGGAGTAACCGCAAGGGATTACCCTTACAAATCATCATCTTGTCGTAGGGGAAATCTTTTATGGTTGCCCTTCATAGATGTTCGGGATTTACCAGAAATGTAATATTTAATTGTGAATTGGTGAATGAAAAATGGTTAATTATTAATGATTTTGACTTTCATTAACAATTAATTATTCACAATTAAATATACATATCAATTAGCTATAAATTATCCCGAACACCTATGCCTATACAATAAATCTATAAAACTTTAACTGGCTGCACATTCCAAATTTCTTCAGCATATTCAGAAATAGTTCGATCAGAAGAAAATTTTCCCATGTTGGCAACATTCAAAATAGCTTTACGAGTCCATTCTGTTGGTTGACGATACAATTCATTAACCCGATCTTGGCATGACACATAATCAGCATAATCCGCCAATAACATAAAATAATCATTGCCATTTATTAAAGAATTAACAATCGGATTAAACAAATCGGCATTATCATGATAAAAATAACCAGAACTTATCATATCTAAAACCTGCTTCAGTTCAGGATTTGCATGGTAATATTCCCAACTATCATAACCTTGTTCTCTAAGTTCAGTAACACCATCAACAGTTAGGCCAAATATAAAAATATTATCTTCTCCAACTTCTTCTTTTATTTCAACATTTGCTCCATCTAACGTGCCAATGGTCAAAGCCCCATTTAAAGCTAATTTCATATTACCAGTACCAGAAGCTTCCATCCCAGCCGTGGAAATTTGTTCCGATAAATCTGCCGCCGGAATAATTCGTAAAGCATTGGAAACATCGTAATTAGGAATGAAAACTACTTTCAAACGATCCCTTATAATAGGATCGTGATTGACAATATCGGCCACACTGTGGATAAGTTTAATAATCAATTTAGCCAGTTCATAACCGGGTGCTGCTTTACCTGCAAAAATAACTGTGCGTGGAACTATGTCTTGGTCAGGATTGGCTCGAATTCGATTGTAAACTGTTATAACATACAATAAGTTAAGCAATTGGCGTTTATATTCGTGCATTCGTTTGACTTGCACATCAAACATAGAATTTGGATTAACAGTGATTTCTAAATTTTCTTTGATATAAGCTGCCAATTTTTGCTTGTTATCAAGTTTAATTGCTTGAAATTCTGCTATGAATTCAGCATCTTCTGCTAATGGAATTAAACCCTTCAGTAAGGATAAGTTTGTCACCCAATTTTTATCGACATGATTACCAATTAATTTGGTCAAAGCTGGATTAGCTTCATATAACCATCTACGTGGAGTTATTCCATTGGTCTTGTTAATAATTTTATCTGGAGTAAAATGGTCAAAGTCATTGAAAATGGTGATTTTCATCAGATGGGTATGCAATTGAGCGACTCCATTGACTTTATGGCTACCCACGATAGCAAGATGGCTCATACGAATATGCTTATCACCTTCTTCACCAATGATAGACATACGTTGCAATATATCCATGTCTCCCGGATATTTATAGCTAACTTCTTTCATCAACTGGTGATTGATGTCATAAATAATCAATAAATGGCGTGGCAATAACCTTTCAAACAAACCAACTGACCAAGTTTCTAACGCTTCTGGTAACAAGGTATGATTAGTGTAAGCAAAGACCTGCACTGTTATATCCCAAGCTTCATGCCAGTTTAAATTAAACCTATCCAACAATATTCGCATCAATTCGGGAACTGCCAAAGCAGGATGAGTGTCGTTCATTTGAATGGCAACTTTAGCTGCTAACCCTTTAATATCATTGTGATCTAATAAATAACGGCGAATTATATCTTGAACAGAAGCTGATACAAAAAAATACTCTTGTCGTAATCGTAATTCCCGACCTACATCAGTTGCATCGTTGGGATATAAAACTTTAGATAGATTTTCTGAATAGTTTTTCTCTTCCACAGCTTTGAGATAATTGCCATCATTAAAATGTTGCAGGTCGAAATCTCGGGATGATTTAGCTGACCAAAGCCGCATATTATTGACTGTAGGAGTATTATAACCAGCAATAGGAGTGTCATAAGCCATTGCCATAACGTCATCAGCATCTTTCCAGTTATAATGTTTTTTACCAGCATCATCTTCATATTCAACTACATGTCCGCCAAAGTGAATATGATACAAAACTTCAGAACGAGCAAATTCCCATGGATTACAATAACGTAACCAATTATCTGGCTGTTCATGTTGAAAACCATCATGCAATCGTTGGTAAAACATGCCGTATTCGTAACGGATACCATAACCATAACCGGGTAAGCTTAAAGTTGCCATTGAATCTAAAAAACAAGCAGCTAACCGGCCTAAACCTCCATTGCCTAATGCTGGGTCTGGTTCTAATTCAACTATATTTTCTGCTGATACACCTAATTCTTTAAGGGCGATACAACATTGTTCATAAATTCCTAAATTTAACATACCTTTAACTAAAGTACGTCCCATAAGAAATTCTAAGGATAGATAGTAAACTCGTTTAGTATCCTGTTTATAATAGCTATCCATTGTTGCCATCCAGCGTTCAGTTAGCTGTTCTCTTAGTACATAAGACAATGCTTGGAACCAGTCCCGATCCGTTGCTGTTTTAGGATTTTTGGCAATCATGTAACATAAATTATCTAATATTTTTTGCTTTATTTCTTCAGTTTTCATTTGGTTGTCTCTTGTTGGAAGGGATGTTATAAATTATTTTGAAATGGATTATCCATCAGCTATAAAATAGTAGAATGAACAATTAAAAGAGCCTCTTGCAAAACTCATAAAAAGCGATAAATAATGAGATAATATAACAAGATATTTAAATAAGCAAGAAAAAATGATGGAAAAATTAAAAGAAAGCCTATCAAGTTGATTGACAATTCAAAATAATCTATTCCCATGGTTAGCAGAAGAAAATAGGATTTAACGCCATTATAAAATTTCTACCCGGAAAACGTGCATTAATTGATTACAGTAATACAAAATAACTAATTGATATTTTTGTAGAATTTAATTAATAATTGCTATATTTCCTCCAATGGCTGAATTAGAGAAATTATACGAATTAACCGTAATGGCTGATGTTGATGAACTGAAACAGCAAGCCACTGTTTTAGGTGAATCAGATGTTAAATTAAAACCTTTTGTCAACAAAATGCAAGCCTATCTTGAAGACTATCAAATAGAGGAATTGAGTGAATGGTTTGAAGGAGAAATGACTTCTGTCAGGATGCATTAGAATTCTATATTGTTAGCTTGTAGAGGTTATCCACTTAACCCACAACAATTTGACATGCTGGAATTTCTCGAATAAAATATACAATAATATAAGCTCAGGAATGATAAAAAAATGGGTTGAATTTCCTATCATTTAACCCTGAAAGGATAAATGATAATGAACCGATTTAAAATATTACTTTTGTGTGTGCTGGCAGGAATTATCATATCAGAAACTGCTGTAACCGCAGAAAAATACGCCGATGTCACGGTGAATATCCTGACTTTTCCTGGCCCTTTTCTTGCGGAGCCGGTTGAACGGAGAGCAATGGAATTTGCAGAAGCCACAGGTGCTACCATTAATGTGACAAAGGTTAAAGAATACAATGATCTGTACAAAATGATGCTTGCCGACTTCTCTTCCGGAAAGAATCAGTACCATGTGGCAGTTTACCCGGCGATGTGGACTCCAGATTTTGCCCAACTAGGTTATCTGGAAGACATTACGGACAGGGTCAGCTCAGATGCAAAGTTGCAATGGAATGATGTAGTTCCCTTTTTTCGAAAATTCATTACCACTTATAATGAACATGTTTATAGCATTCCTCTTGATGGCGATTTCCATATGATGTACTATCGAAAGGATATTCTGGACAAAGCAGGGCTTAAATATCCTCGAACTTGGAATGACTATATCAAGGTAGCAGCAACAATTCACGGTCAGGATATGAATGGGGACGGCGAACCTGACTATGGTTCATGTATTTCAAGAGAACCAGAGTATGAAGCATACTGGTATTTTCTGTCAATTGCAGCTGCCTTTCTTCAGAGTGAGGGTACTTCTCAGGGGATATTTTTCGATACTCGCAATATGAAACCTTTGGTCAATAACGAAGCCTTTGAAGCAGCTATAAATATTTATCTTGAGACAGCAAAGTATGGGCCGCTGAATGAGCTCGAAATGAACACGCCGGAACTTCATAACCTGTTCATAGAGGGAAGATGCGGACTGGCAATCGGATGGGGTGATATCGGCATCATGTCCATAGGTTCGAATTCAAAAGTGAAAGACAGGGTAGGTGCTGCAATCCTACCCGGATCACCCAGGGTGCTTGACCGCAATACGGGAAAGATAGCTGATTGTGACACAGCTCGCTGCCCATATGCCATCAATAAGATCAACCACGCACCGTTTGCTGCATTCGGAGGCTCAAGCGGTTCAATCAATGCAGCCAGTGACACAAAAACCAAAGAAGCCGCATATGCCTTCCTGTCTTACATGTCTCAGCCGAAACAGTCAAATACAGATGTAACTCTTGGCATTACAGCTTGTAACCCCTACCGTTTCTCACAATTTAAAAAGGCTGCTCCTTGGATCAAGGCTGGGATGAGCAAAGACACGGTAAAATCTTATCTCGGAGCCATCGGCAAAAGCCTTAATAGCCCGAATATGGTGCTTGATCTGAAGATTATCAAAAGTCACAGCTATCTGGGAGGAGTTCTTGATGGTATCTTAAACAAGCTGCTCACCGGAAAGCTCAATAAAAAGCAAGCGATGGCTAAAATTGAAAAAGGATGGGAAGATATTACGGATAAAATTGGACGCGACAAACAACTCAGAGCTTATCTTCTCTCTTTAGGGCGGAAAGTGAAATAGTATTCCTTAAAAATGAAACAATTTATACGTAAAGCAAGTATCTCCGTGAAAATATCCCTGTCAGTTGGCGGATTGGTATTTATTCTGTTAGTTGCTGCTGAATTTTTTTTCTATTATTCAATACAGAATTTCGCAGGAGTAATCCAGACAGATTTTGAACAAAATGTGCAAAGCACACTCGAATTACAACGAACGGCTCAAACAGAGTCGCTCAGACAGAGAATTCATGTAAATGGGAGAATACTTGGGAATGTTATGGGGCCTTATTTGTTTAAAGGTCCTTTTTTATATGATATGAATGAGATGATTTCTTCGTTATCTGCGTATATGGACTTCCCGGAAATTGAGGCCATACAGATTGAAGATACGGATAATCTGTCATTTGCCGCTGTCTGGAGAACTGATAGAGTTTACAGTGGAGAAAATTTTCCCGAAAGCCTCTCACTGAGAAATTTTCAGACAATCAAACAATCCTCCAGTTTTATGGGAAAAACTCAGGGAACGGTAAAAATATTTTATTCAGAAGAACTTATCCAGAAGGAATTTGAAAATCTCACCGCTCAGACCTTTCAAAAAATGACTGATAAAAAACATCAGCTTCAAGTGTATTTACATAAAAATCTTGTCTGGCAGGTCATTGGCATCATTATTCTTGGGGTCATAGCTGTCATCGGATTTTACAGGCTGGCCATGTACGTCATCATCCGTCCTGTTCAGGCATTGAAAAAGAGTGCCGAACAATTGGCTAAAGGTGATTTGAAAATTACAATTGACACCAGTCGCCGAGATGAGATTGGAAGCCTGGCGTATAGTTTCTCCAACATGCGTGACGCTATTCGAAAAAAAATTGATGACCTTAATATTTCAAATGACCAATTACTACAAGCCAAAGGTAAACTGGAACAATTTAGTTTGAAACTTGAAAAAAAGGTTGCCGAACGAACAAAGGAATTAACAGTAAGCGAAAAACGCCTTGCAGAAGCACAAAAAATGGCTCACTTAGGAAACTTGGAATGGGACATAGCTTCCAATACATTATACTGGTCTGATGAGATTTACAATATTTTCGCAATGCAACCAGAAGAGTTTGATGCAACCTATGAAGCCCACTTCGATTTTATTCATCCCAACGACAGACAAATGGTTCAGGATGCTGTAGACCTCGCTTTAAATGATAAAAAAACTTATCGCATTGATCACCGTATTATCTTAAAAAACCATGAAGAACGCATCGTTTATGAACAAGGACAAGTAATATTTGAGCAATCTGGCAAACCAGTTAGATTAATAGGCACTATTCAGGACATCACAGAACGTAAGCAGGCCGAGGCGGAGTTATCCAATGCTAAAGAAAAAGCGGAAGCTGCCAACAAAGCTAAAAGCACCTTTTTAGCCAACATGAGTCACGAATTGCGTACTCCTCTCAATGGCATTTTAGGCTACGCTCAAATTTTAAAACGTGATTTATCTACCACTACTCAACAACTAAATGGTTTAAATGTTATTGAGAAAAGTGGTGAGCATTTGCTAAACCTAATTAATGATGTACTTGATTTGGCTAAAATTGAATCAGGCAAAATAGAATTGTATAAAATAGATTTTAACTTATCTTCATTATTGAATGGAGTTAGCGAAATTATCAAAATTTGGACTAAACATAAAGAGATTAAATTTAATTTGGAAGCTACGAATGAGTTACCAAATGTGATACATGGTGATGAAAGACGGTTACGGCAAATATTACTGAATTTACTGGGTAATGCTGTTAAATTTACCGATAAAGGTAGTGTTACTTTGGAAGTTAAAAATGAAAAGTTAAAAGTGAAAAATGAGAAATCACAATGTTTGCTTCAATTTTTAATTAAAGACACGGGGATTGGTATTTCTCCTGAAAATCTTAAGACTATTTTTAAACCTTTTAAACAAGTTGGTGAACTAGAACATCAAGCAAAAGGAACTGGTTTGGGATTGGCTATAAGCAAAAACTTAGTTGAATTGATGGGAGGACAACTGAAGGTTAGCAGTCAAATCAATGTAGGTACGCAATTTCAGTTTGAAATAATTTTGCCAATTGTTGATTATGATATTGCTAAAACTGCTACCCAACAACCAATTATCGGAATAAAAGACAAATCACCCAAAGTACTAGTTGTAGATGATAATTTGGAAAACCAAGCTGTGGTTGTTGACTTACTTTCACCGTTGGGCTTTAAAGTGAAATCAGCTAATGATGGATACGATGGATTGAAACAAGCTATACAATGGCAACCAGATGCGATTATTGTTGATTTAATCATGCCAAAAATGGATGGTTTTGAATTGATTCAACAATTGCGTCAATCCTCAGTATTAAAGAAAAAAATAATTATTGCCAGTTCAGCCAGCGTATATGATACTGATAAAGAGCGAAGTTTAACTGTTGGTAGTGATGTTTTTTTGCCAAAACCAATACTAGTTGAAACATTTTTTGAACAATTGCGGCATTATCTTGATTTAACTTGGATATATGGAGAACATACGGAAGAAATAGTAGAGGAAAATAATATTGCTTTGATGGTATTTCCTTCGATTTCTGAGTTAGAGAGTCTATACGAATTAACTCTTATGGGTGATGTTGATGAACTGAAACAGCAAGCCACTGTTTTAGGTAAATCAGATGTTAAATTTAAATCTTTTGTCACCAAAATGCAAGCCTATCTTGAAGACTATCAAATAGAGGAATTGAGTGAATGGCTTGAAGGAGCGATGACTAGTGACTAGTAAAATTTTAATTGTTGATAATGAAACTGACAGTTTAAACTTGATGCGTGATTGTTTGCGTGATGCAAATTTTAAAGTTCTGATGCTTAAAAGTGGAAAAGCTGCTCTCAAACGAGTTAAACATATCAAACCCGATCTTATCTTATTGGATATTATGATGCCGAAAATGGATGGATTTGAAACTTGTCGGCGTTTGAAACAGGACGAAGTAACGCAAGATATTCCAATTATCTTTTTAACTGCCAAAACTGAAATTATTGATAAAATTGAAGGATTTGAAATTGGAGCAGTTGATTACATAACTAAACCTTACCAAACTAAAGAGGTCATTGCACGGGTTAATAAACATTTAACTATCAGTAATTTGCGTAAACAACTGGAAGAAAAAAATGCTCAATTGCAAGATTATGTTTATCATTTGGAAAGTTTAGCTAGTTTAGGAAAGGCCATCAATGAAACTCAAGATGTAACTCAAATGATGGATAATGCTATGCAAGCAACATTGACAGTGTTTAAATGTGATCGGGCTTGGCTATTATATCCCTGTGATCCAAACGCAGAAAGTTGGCGTGTGCCAGTAGAGGTAACTACGTCAGAATATCCGGGAGCTAATATTCTTAATACCGATATGCCAATGGATCCAGCAACATCTGAGATTATAGAAAATAGCTTGTCCGCTACCAGACCTATTGCTTTTGGGCCTGAATATGAACATAAACTATCTTCTTATATCACCGAACTGTTTTCGATCCAATCGCTGTTATGTATGGCTATCTATCCAAAAATAGGCAAGCCGTGGCTATTTGGAATCCATCAATGTTCTCATACTCAGGTATGGACTGATAATGAAGTTAAGTTGTTTCAGGCATTTGGACAGCAAATTGCAATTAGTTTGGGGTTATCTATTTCAGTTGAAGAACTGCATAAAGCTCAATCGCCTCGTGAACGTTACCATGATTTTATAGGTGCTTCTTTACCAATGCAAGTAATTTATCAAACTATAGATAATGTAGCAGATAGTCAGGCTTCTATTTTGATTACCGGTGAATCAGGGACTGGTAAAGAATTATGTGCAGAAGCTATTTATAAAGCGAGTAAATATAATTCGTTTGTTCTCTGTAATTGTGCAGTTATTCCAAGAAATCTGTTGGAAAGTCATTTGTTTGGCCATGTTAAAGGAGCTTTTACTGGAGCAACTTGTGGGCAGAGAGGATTAGTATCACAAATAGATGGTGGTATCCTATTTTTAGATGAGATAAGTGAACTATCGCTTTCAATGCAAAGTAGCTTATTACGTTTTGTGCAAACTAATACTTTCTCTAAGGTTGGTAGTCTTAAAATTGAGCAAGCGAATGTACGGTTAATTTGTGCAACTAATAAAGATTTGCAGGCAGAGATTAAGGCGGGACGATTTAGAGATGATTTATATTTTCGGATTGATACTGTTGAGATAAAATTACCAACTCTGCAAGAACGAGAACAGGATATTTTGCTATTAGCTAAGTTTTTTCTGCATAAGTTTGCTGAACAAGAACAAAAAGATTTTCAAAGTTTTAATGCCGAAGCGGAGGAAAAGTTATTGTCTTATGAGTGGCCGGGTAATGTTCGGCAATTACAACATACGATTCATAATGCGGTGTTATTAAATCAAGGTAAAATAATAACTGTTGAAATGTTGGCTGTTAAAATAGATGAAATAGATAAAGAAACTAGCAATCAGGATAACTCATTAAGATATCGAAAAAAATTACTATCTTCCCATATTGAACGATTCTCGAATGATAATATTCGCCCTTTTGCAGATATTGAAAAAGAGGTCATTTTGAAAACCATTGAATACTGTGATGGCAATGTGGTTAAGGCGGCGAAGTTATTAAAAATTGGACAGACCACCGTTTACCGTAAACAACAAAAATGGAAAACTAGTAAGGAATAAGAATTTAGGAATGAAATTTAAATAACCTAACTTACCCATAGCCGGGTAGGGTCGGTGTAACGCAGTGAAACCGACCTTCCGATGTTTGCAATTAACTTGAAAATGGTCGGTTACGCACTGCTTCACCGACCCTACCCGGCTCGCAGGTTTCACACGATAGTCAAAAAGTTTTAGCCTTGAAAGTTGGTTTATTAACAATGCTTGCACCGCCATTTTTGTTCTGAGTTAATACAAATAAGCCAGCTTTTTCTGCTTGTTTTTCCAAATGTTCCGAAATAACTAAAGAACCAATTGCACCGTATATTTTGTGTTTGACAAAAGCTATATGTTCTTGTTTAAATTTGGGTAATTGTTTCTTTAAAAAATGCTTAATGTGATGTGAAGTTAGCTTATTTTTTACTTCTAATACAATCACCTTATTTTCATTAATTGCTACAATATCATATTCGGATTTTATAGTTTTCAAGTTAGTTATCACTTGATTAATATGAATTCCATATTGAGCTAGTAAGTCAGATATATTCCTACGAAATAAATCCTCTGCAACATCACCTTGAATATTACCTATTCCTCCAAGTTGAGTTACCATTTCAGCCATTTTTTTATCAGTTAATTTTTGCTGTTCAACTAATTCAGCAACAGTTTTTTCCAATAACTCATGCTGTTCAGCTACTTCTTTTAATTGAATATCAGTTTTTTGTTGGGCAATAGCTAAACTACCAACCAGTTCTTTTAGTTCTTCGTCTGTCATTTTGAGTTCATCATTTTCACTTTTGATTAATAATAGCATGGTTCAAAATTTCTAAATATAGCAATTACCAATGATATGGTATACTTAGGATAAAGAATAATATTATAGGTATAAAAATGGAAAAAGCATGTTCATCTGATGCTCGTAATTCTCTTATACATTGCCCATCACAACATATAACAAATATCCTTAAATGTTGAGTTTCGCAGAAATTTCATGATGTTCACGGAACGTCCATGTCCCGTGAACTATTTCTTCTTCTTGGAGTCCAAAGCAAAGCTTTGAAGGTGTTTAATTTTTACTACAAAGCAAAGCTTCGCTTTGAACTCCAATAGATAGCTTAACTCCCTGACAGCCTGACAAAAGTATAAAAAAAGAGCATAATAGGTTTAATTAACAACCTAAAACAGACATAAATAAAAAATGAAAATCCTTGATCCATTATTAACAACTTTATCAAATTTTCTATCTT
>JAUCGL010000326.1 GCA_030378105.1 Candidatus Halobeggiatoa sp. HSG11
TAATAGCAACCTCATCACTCACCGAACATTTCAAACCAGATTTTCTCATTAACTCAACAATATCTATATAACTCTTTTGAGCAGTTTTTTGGAAGTTGGCAGATATTCCACAGGCTTCTTTTATGGCTACATCTAAGGCAGTTTTTACCAAAGATGATTGCAAAATAACACATCTTTCACCAATGTGTATTTGGTTCGATCTTAATTTACGATGTGCCAATGCTAATGAATAACCACGAATAAAAGATTCAATAAATAAAGCATCATAAATAACAATTTTTCGTCCTTTATGAGGGCTATTTTCAGCTATCACTTTTACCTGTTTAGGGGTCACGTTCAAACCCTTATCAACAAACGGTTTAAGTGTTTTTGGAGGCCAGTTAGGGGTCACGCGTTGAAATGAACCTTGGTTCATCCCCAACAAGTCAGCAGTCCCACGTTCACTTAAACATGCAGTCCCATCACTAAGCACATAACCATCACACTTAATCCCGGGAATAATTTCCACTTGACCATAATGTATAGCTTGTCTTTCTTCCATAATAAAATACCTGTGTAAAAAATATGATTATCAACCAATTTCCTATCACAGTCAACTGACCAATCCACCAAATGGTTTAACTATCCTTAACTGGCATTTTGAATAGCACTTCTCCTTCCATCAGCCAAACCAACCAGCTAATGTCTCACACTTAACTTGCCAGAAGTTAAAAATGATGTAAAATCATATTATCTATTTATATCCAACGCTGCGAGACATGGAGAGGCGAAGCCGAAGTCGAGTAGTCCGCGACTTGCGTGAGAGTTCTTAAATTTGAAGAAATAGTTAAGCGGAGTGCATTTCTTGAAATTTTGAACAAGCTCACCGTTAAGTCATGGGGGAGTCGGTGGGGACGGAGCTGCTTCAGTGCGGAGTCGCCCGATGAGACCGGACGTGTCGGGGCAAGTAATAACCGGTTTCGCTGAAAAATTGATTAGTTCACGGGACATGGACGTTCCGGGGACATCATGAAATTT
>JAUCGL010000041.1 GCA_030378105.1 Candidatus Halobeggiatoa sp. HSG11
ATCAATTGAAACCGAGTCTCTGATTGGGGAAGCTGGATGTTATTTATTGTTTTTACCTGCATATTCACCAGAATTCAATCCAATTGAACACAAATGGGCTTCATTAAAACGTTACATTAAGCAGTTTTGTTATAAATTTGATTCACTTATCGAAACAATAGATTTTATTTTTCAGAATATAATTAATTTTAATGGTGTAAAAATATAGGAATGTTACTATATATTTAGTGTTATCCTAAGGAAATCAGCTAAAAAAGATTCTTTCTTCTCAAAAATTAAACTTTATTTAAAAAAGCTTTGGTATAAATTCCTTGGTTTGGTATTTATTTTAACATCAATCACTGGGATAATGCTTACTATGAAATTAATAGAAATCTGGTTTTTAAGGTATCAATAAATATTTTTTATTATAGTATTTCCAAATCAAATAGACTACAGTTATATTAAGCAAGAATCTGATATTTTTATAGATTTTAATTAATAATTGCTATACATAGATTTTCAGAAAAATAAAGGTTCTCAGACCTGCCAAGTTTGCGGAAATATTACTCACCTCACTGGTGAATGAGAGCAAAAGAAGAATTTAGAACATATTCAAACGACAGCCAACCATAATATTGAAATTTATGGTTTAGGTGTGGCGAAATGCGTTAGGCATGACTGTACGATAATTATCTTTATTTTTTAAATGCTTACTTAAGATTGGCTTGACTATTAATAATTAAAACTAGACATATCACTATATTTTTGTTAGAATACCACAGATTATTTAAGGGAGAGGTGTCCGAGTGGTCGAAGGAGCACGATTGGAAATCGTGTGTGCGTTAATGACGTACCGAGGGTTCGAATCCCTCTCTCTCCGCCAAAACTATGGTAGTTGGTGTCAGTCCCTCGCAACACGAAATTGTGAACTCCGCCAGGTCCGGAAGGAAGCAACGGCAGCAATGGATGTGGGTGCCGAGGTATGGCTGGCATTGATTGCCACCCTCTTTAATTTGGGAAGTTATACAACTTTTCAATTTCTAATAGTCCTTTTAATACAATGGCCTATCAAGTTTTAGCCCGTAAGTGGCGACCGCATAATTTTCCTGAAATGGTGGGACAAGCTCATGTATTAAGAGCTTTAACCAACGCTTTAGATAATGATCGCTTGCACCATGCTTATTTATTCACTGGTACTCGTGGAGTTGGCAAGACTACAATCGCTCGTATCTTAGCTAAATCGCTTAATTGTGAGCATGGGGTATCAGCATATCCATGTGGAGAATGTGCAACTTGTTGTGAAATAGATACCGGCCGATTTGTCGATTTGATAGAAGTTGACGCAGCCTCTCGCACTAAGGTGGAAGACACTCGTGACTTGTTGGACAACGTACAATATGCACCAACTAAAGGTCGTTACAAAGTTTATCTGATTGACGAAGTTCACATGTTATCCACCCACAGTTTTAATGCTCTGTTAAAAACTTTGGAAGAACCTCCTTCACATGTTAAATTTCTACTTGCAACTACTGACCCTCACAAATTACCCCCAACCATCTTATCTCGTTGTCTACAGTTTAATCTCAAACGTATTCCTCTCGAACAAATCATTCAACATTTGGACAAAATAGTCACTGCGGAAAATGTTGAACATGAAAAATCAGCATTAAATTTATTATCTCAAGCTGCGGATGGAAGTTTACGAGATGCATTAAGTTTGTTGGATCAAGCAATTGCTTATGGTGCTGGTAAATTAGCTACTGATGATGTCAATGGAATGCTGGGTAGTTTAGACCAAAATATGGTTTTGGAATTGGTTAGTTTGTTAATAGCGAATGAGGCGGCTTCTTTATTAGAAAAAGTTGCTATTTTGGCAGAACAAAATCCTGATTTTACTACTGTTTTAGGGGATATGTTATCTATATTGCAGCAGATTGCTTTGGCTCAAATTGTACCAGAAACTATTGATAAAAGTCAGCCAGAAAGTGAATCAATTCAAGAACTAGCTAAACAGTTATCGCCAGAAGATGTACAGTTATTTTATCAGATTTGTTTAATCGGTAAAAGAGATTTGCCATTAGCACCTGAGCCTCGTGGTGGTTTTGAAATGGTTATGTTGAGAATGTTAGCTTTCCGACCAGTAACTCAAGGGACAGTTCAGAATTCAACAACGACTATTAAGCCTGTCGCTAAATCAACATCTCCAATTAAATCAACTAAATCTGCTCCGGTGACAACAAGTGAATGGGGAAATGTTGTCCAAACATTAGGTTTAAATGGTTTTATCAAACAGTTAGCAAATAATTGTGAGTTGAAAAAGCACGAAGGAAATTCTTGGCATTTAAGTTTAAACCCCCAATATAAAGCAGTATTGAACGAAAATAGAAAAAAGACATTAGAAGAACTGCTAAATAAGCATTATGGTGAGTCGCAAACTGTGCATATTCGTGTAGAAGAAGCAAAAACTCCAGCGATGCATCAGCAGCAAGTACATGAAGAACATCAACGTTATATGGTAAAAGAGCTTGAAAAAGAACCTTTTGTTGTGTATATGAAAGAAAATTGTAATGCACAGGTTAAAGTAGTGACAAATGGTTAATTCATTAAGTTAGAAAGTTTTAAAACTTTTGGTACAAATGACATTGAATTTGTTGATGATAATTTAGATATTCGTTTATCACTTGAGAAAATTTTTAAGTAGATATTTTAACGGTAGTCGTTATGGAAGAACTAATTGATTTACGCCAAGCAATTGAACAACAACGTTATGGTGATGCAATAACTCTATTAGGAGAGATGGAGGGAATGAGTAGAGAAGACAAAATTGAAAAAATTGACAGTTTTCTCATAATATTATTACTTCATCTCATTAAACAAGATGCTGAAAAAAGAACTACTCGTTCATGGGATGCTTCTATTCGAGAGTCAGCAAGAAGAATTTCACGGATAAATAAACGCCGAAAATTGGGTGGTTTTTATCTGTCCATTGATGAATTAACAGAAGCTATTGAAGAAGCTTTTCCTTCGGCCTTGATTCAAGCTGCTTTGGAAGCATTTGAAGGCCAATATTTACCTGAACAATTAGCAACCAAAATAAATAAGTCAACTATCCAACAAAAGGCTTTGGAACTAATAAATGGTTAATAAATATGACTACCAAAATAACTAAACTAAAACTTGATAATGTTGGAGGTTTTAAAGATTTTGAGCTAGATTTCCACGATAAATTAACTGTTTTGATTGGGAATAATGGGAGTGGGAAAACTACGATATTGTCTAGTATTGCTTTGCTTTTGGATTTGGGTTTAGGTATTAACTTAGAAAAAAATCCTAATAATAATTTTTTAGCTAATAACGAAAATCAGTTACATTTTGCTAATCAAAAATTTTCAAACTATAAATTATTAAATAATAGTCCGAATATAAATGTTGATTTATATATTTATAATAACAAGTTTCTATTGGAACGAAAAAACCTAGATATTAATGGTTTAGATACTTTTAAAAAACTAATAGATCAATTGTTTATGGAAAGACAATATCTACCATTATTTGTTTATTATCCTACTTACAATGCACCAATTGGGAATGTTAAATTTTCCGAAATAGAATTAGAAAATAATATTTTTGCAGCTTATATTTCAGCTTGCTCGGAAGGAGTTTTTGATTTCAATCGTTTTTTTAATTGGTTTAGATGGCAAGAAAGTATTAAAAGAGAAATTGAAAATAATAAAAAATACGAAATAGTTCGGCAAGCCATATATCAAGTCCTTAATGATGATAAAAATACTTTTGATAATTTACATATAACTTGGTTGAAAAATCCACAAGGTGATTTATGTATAGAAAAAAATGGAACTGACTTAAATATTAATCAACTTTCCGCTGGTGAAAAGATGTTGTTGATATTAGTTGCTGATTTAGCTAGACGGTTAATAGTTGCTAATCCAGAAAGTGAGAATCCTTTGCATGGAGATGGAGTTATCTTAATTGATGAAATTGACTTACATTTGCATCCAAGTTGGCAACGAAAAATAGTTCCTTGCTTGATGGAAATATTCCCAAATTGTCAGTTTATTATTTCTACGCATTCTCCCTTGATATTAGGAACTATACAACATGAAAGTGTAACTATCTTGGATAATTTTCAACCAATAAAAATAACTCCACACACTTTGGGAAGAGATAATAATTCTATATTATATGATTTAATGGGAGTTACAAAACGTCCTGAAAAAATACAAAAACAGCTTGATAAATTTTATGAACTACTTGATGAAGATAAAAAAGAAGAAGCCCAAAATATATTGGATGATTTGTCTAAAGACTTAGGTGAAGATGATACAACTATTGTTAAAGCTCGTGTTGATTTAGATTTTGCGGATTTTTGAAAATGAAATTGATTAACAAAGGTAAGGAACCTAATTCATTAACTAGTCATCGTAAAAAAAGTAATGCCACCTATGACAATTATGATAAAGATGATTTACGCAATGCTTTAGTTAAAGAGCAAGGTTATATTTGCTGTTATTGTATGCAACGTATTGAGCCAAATATAGAGAAAATGAAAATTGAGCATCATAAATCACAAAAAAAGAATCCTGAATTACAATTAAATTACCAAAATTTATTAGGTGCTTGTATTGGTAATGAAGGGCAACCAAAACGTTTACAACATTGTGATACTCATAAGGGTGATAGTGAAATTACTATTAATCCAATTGATAAAATAAAAAACTGTGAAAAACTGATAAAATATGGAAAAGATGGTCGAATATATTCTGATGATCTAGCTATTAATAATGATTTAAATGAAATTCTGAATTTGAATACAGAACGATTGAAGGATCACAGAAGTGCAATAAGAAAATCAGTTAACGATACTATTACTAAAATCAAAGGTAAAAAATCAGCTTGGGATAATTCAAAAATCCAAAAAATGCTTGAAAAATATCAAAGTAAAGATATAGAAGGAAAATATAAACCTTATTGCCAAGTAATAATTTTTTTCCTCAAAAAAAGACTTGGAATTCAGAACTAAACAACTTATTTATATAAATAGCGTATAATTTTACTTAACATATAACTAGTCACAACTTCATATAGGATAATTAATTATGAAATATACTAAAATATTAATGTTGTTATTATTGGTATCATGTGTCAATGCAGCCGAAGAGAATATTGAAACTGAAAGTTCTTCTTGGTGGGGTAAGACCAAACAGATAACTATTGATATTTGGGATGGTACTGTAGAAAGCATTGAAAGTTTTTCTAATTCTGAGGAAGTTACAGAAATTCTTGGTACAGACCCAGCGTTTGCAGAAATTTGGGATAAAGTAACTCCGGCTCTTAATCAAGTATTGGATATTGAAAAAGAAAATGAAACTTTACCCGATTCAGCATGGCTTGGCAAAGATAAAACTGACAATCAAGGCAAAATCAATGCGTTACTAGACGAAGCTATAGGATTTCTAAGTATTTCTAAAACCTCCCAAATCAGAAAACAAATTCGCACTCTTGAAGAAGATATTCGTAGTTTAAAACAGAGTATTGCTAAATATCGTCAATCCCAAATCAGTGCTCCAATTCGTTCTAAATGGAAAACAACCGTATCTGATTACGATGAAAAAATTGAGCAGTTAAATGAACTTATCCAACAACGTCATAAGGAAATAACTAAGCTTAAAGAACAATTTTCTCAACAACTTGCTGAACGAGGCTTGAATATAAGCAAAGAACAATTGGATGTATTATTATCAAGCGTAGTTGGTGATGATATAATTCAAAGTAGCGTTGTGTATGATAACGTTAAAAAAATAAGCCAACAACTAATGGTTCTCACTAAAAATAGTGGTGAAGATATTGAAATAAGTCAACGTTACTACGGTATGCACACAGTTTTGTTAAAAACCCTGTTGCATATGCAAGTTACTTTTACTAATAATATTGACGAAAAATACATTCCTAAAATAGCTCAAATCGTTGAAGAGGTTAACAATATTAATGAAACCACCAGAAATTTGTTAAGTGGTGAAGTTGATAAAAACCACCGACAACATTTGATGGCTAATATTGGAGCCCAAAAGTTGACTTTGCAAACTGCCGAATTGTATAAAAAACATTTAAATAGGCAACGTGGTAAAGTTGAAATTGCCAAAAATAAAACTGAATCTGATTTGCAGATAGCTCAAAATACCTATCGGACTGTCAGAGTTAGTGGTGAATTAATTAATTTATTGCGTACTAGTCAAAAATCATTTGACACTTTATTGAATATTCAAGTACCTGATTTATTAGTATTTGAAAGCTTACAAATGAAACAGGAATTTGCGATTTTGACGCAAAAATTAGCAGAATAATTTATTAAATTTAACCCAAACTTTCAAAAGGTATAAAACCTTGCAAAAGTTAATGAATAGCCAGACAAGCTTACCACAAAAATGTAGCTATTTACCTGATTGTCTATCAATATTGACATTCATAGACCCATATTTTTCTGCCAACATAACATCTCAATACGATGAATTGTCTCAATATGGGTTTAGACGTAGCGGTGAGTATATTTATCGCCCTAATTGTCAGGGATGTGATGCTTGTATATCAGTACGAATTCCAGTCCAAAATTTTACTTCTGGTCGTGGTCAGAAACGGATATGGAAAAAAAATCAGGATTTGACCGTATCTATTGTCGCTCCTATGTTTGAAGAAGAACATTTTGAGTTGTATTGTCGTTATATGCAAGCTCGCCATCAAGAAAATGATGAACATACTCCAGAAAGTTATTTAAGATTTTTAACTAGTTATTGGTCAAGAACGGTTTTTTATGAATTCCGACTAGAAAAAGAATTACTAGCTGTGGCAGTAGTGGATCATGTTAAAAATGGTTTGTCGGCTGTGTACACTTTTTTTGATCCTGATTATTCCGAACGAAGTCTGGGTACGTTTGCTATTATGTGGCAAATAGAAGAATGTAAACGGTTACATCGTAATTGGCTCTATTTGGGTTATTGGGTCAAAAATTGCCAAAAAATGAATTATAAAACTAATTATAAACCTTTGGAATTTTATTACCAAGGAAAATGGTTGAACAAAATTTAACTTAAGTATAATAATTGGTCAAACGTTTTGGTAGTTCCATAATATGTAGTATTAAACTTGCTAAGTATTTGAGACCTAGCAATTTTTTGAATCATCACTACCTTATTTAGGACTACCAACATACCTTCATCAGCTCGTAGAAACTACCCTAATTTTAATAGCATAAAATATAGGAATGTCACTATATAGGGACTACCGGTTTTTTACTATTTCAAAACCGTCCGATGTTTAATTTATGTTATACTGAAATTATTTCAACCGAGGTAGATTAATATGAATGGTTGGATTTTAAGACCGTATCCATATGAAATTAATCGAATGGAACGGTTTTTACAAGATGATTTTGTTGCTATTGGCTGGCCGGGTATTGGTGATTTATACGATTGTGATAGAAGTATAGTATACAAAAAACTTTTTGACTTGTATAGCACTGATTTTGGTGATATTTATTGTCGCAATTCTGCAAATGCAATCTGGAAATTTAAGGATAATATATCTGTTGGTGAATTAGTGCTGGCAGTTCCTTTTAAAGATGATAGCTTAGAAGTAGCTGTTGGTAGAATTGATTCATCTTATTATTTTAATAGAAAATATGATGAAACAGTGACTGCAAATAATGGTTATAATGGTTTTTCACATCGGCGTAAAGTAGTTTGGTTGGAAAAACGTCTGCCAAGAAGTCTTCTGCCAACACCAATTAAGAAAAGCTTTAATAACAGTGTTATAACACAAATTAGCTTAGAAGGTTATAATCGTTTAGTGGAGTTTTTAGAGTCACGAGGACACGATAAGTTAGATAAGAGGTGGCAAATGTCGCAACATCGTAAGCAAATGATAGAAACAAGTATGAAAATTGTACTTGAGTCAATTCAACAACCTGAGTTGACAGAGATTTTTAATGAAATGGCTAGTCATATAGTAGAAATTTTCCGAGAAAGCAAATCAGTTAATTATTTTGATTTATTAGTCAGTAATTTAGTACATGTTGCGGCTGGTATGAATGTTAATTTATTTCCAGTAGATGTTAATAATTCTTGCAAAAGACATTGTATTTCAATAGCATTTGAACAATGGAATGCAACCAATGGGTTTAATGCAATTGCTAAACAAACCATGACTTATTGGCTTGAATGCTTGAATGATAATGTTGGTACTATCTTTTTTACTTCTGCTTGGGACGAAATTGATTTTATTACCAATTATAAAAAACAGTTTGATGCTTATGCCAAACAACATGATATTGTTGTTATTCTTGTAACTGCTAATGGTTTTTCAATAGTTTATAGTGGATAATAATTGTCTACCATAAATATGTAAACACGTCATACTCTTACCTCAGCACATCCTACAAATGCTTAATTTAAGTAGGACGTGCTGAATGAAGTAGTGAAGCACATCAAAAAGAGGTAACTTCATCACTTTGGATATGGCGTTTTATACAAATTTAATAAAATCAATATGTAATCTCAATTGGTTGCTTATAAGCTGCTCCAGCCACTTCACGCACCATTTTTGGTACTAAATAACCCGGTAACTGTACTTGCATCTGTTTCAATAATTCTATGGCTTGACTTTCCGGAACTTCAAAATGAGCCGCCCCTTGCACTCGATCCAATAAATGCAAATAATACGGTAACACTCCACAATTAAACAATGCTTCACTTAGATTAGCCAAAGCTGTTATGTTATCATTAATACCACGTAATAAAACTGATTGGTTAAATAAAGTGATACCGGCAGCAAGCAAACTTTGCAAAATCTGTTTAACATTTGCATCTATCTCATTAGCATGGTTAACATGCACAACTATAACTAATTGTAATCTAGTTTGAGTCAAAGCAGCCAATAATGTCGAATTGATTCGTTCTGGTAAAACTATTGGTAAGCGTGTATGGATGCGTAATCGTTTAATGTGAGGAATTTTAGCAATACTATTTATCAACTTATCCAAATAATCATCTGGTAAAATCAATGGATCGCCACCACTTAAAATAACTTCAGTTATAGATGGGTCAGAATTTATGTTAGCTAGTATAGCTTGATATTGAGAAATAGAAAATTTTGTATGTTGCCTAAAACAATAACGACAATGGATAGCACAAGCTGTAGTTAATACCAATAATACCCGACCGTGATATTTTTGTAACAAACCTGGAATTTTTTCAGCAGCAATATCACCAACTGGATCATTACTAAAATATTCTACTTGTTGATTTTCTTCTGGTAATGGTAATATTTGGCGTAATAACGGATCGTTCGGATCGCCTTTATGCATTCGTTTAACGTATCCTTTAGGTACTAATAAACCAAACCCTCGGGTAGAATATTTTAAATCAGGTAATTCTAATAATTCCAACAAATGTGCAGGATTACGAATTGCTTGTCGCAAACTAGATTGCCAATCTATCATATATATTTTAATTTAAGGAGTTATTTATGGCCACTTTTAGCACTAATGAATTTAAATCTGGACTTAAATTGATGCTGGATGATTACCCTTGTAACATCATAGAAAATGAGTTTGTTAAACCCGGTAAAGGACAAGCCTTTAACAGAGTTAAACTCCGTAACCTCCAAACTGGACGAGTTATAGAACGAACTTTTAAGTCAGGTGAAACATTGGAAGGAGCCGATGTTATGGAGATAGAAATGGAATATTTATATAATGATGAATTTTACCATTTTATGATGCCAGATACCTATGAACAATACTCTGCAGGTCTCAATGCAGTTGGTGATGCTAAAAAATGGTTAAAAGGTCAGGAAAAATGTGTAGTTACTTTATGGAATAATGAACCTATATCTGTAACAGCTCCAAACTTTGTTAATTTAAAAGTATCTGATACTGATCCGGGCTTAAAAGGTGATACTTCTGGAGGTGGTAGCAAATCCGCCACATTGGAAACTAATGCTGTCATACGAGTACCGTTATTTATAAACGTAGGTGATTTAATCAAAGTCGATACTCGTAGTGGTGAATATTTGTCACGAGCTAAATAAATTGAGATTGTTTCGGGAAACTATTTCCGAAACATTTCTCTATCGTTCAGATTTATAAACATTTATTCGGGCTGGTGGTATGTTTCGCCATATAATTTTATGATTTATACGTTTAAAATGATGTGGTAAAAACGGAGCCGAGCCACTTAAGTCATAAGTAAATTGGACATAAATTCCATCATTTTTTGAAATAATATCATCAATTTGTTTCACTATATCACGAACTTGCATGTGTGGCAAAGTACGAAAAGGTAATCCACAAATAACAGTATTAATATTCTCACTATCTTGACCTAATAGCTCTGTTAAATGTAAAGCATTACCTTTAATAACTCGTACTTGAGGAAACTTATGTTTTAAAAAATCTGCAAAAGCAGAAGATAATTCTATTGATATTAATTTGTTTGGAGCAATGCCATGTTGTAATAATGCCTCTGTTACTCTTCCAGTTCCACCTCCTAATTCAACTACACAATTGGGTTCATCTATTGGGATAAAGTCAGCTATAGCTTTTGCAAGTCTTGGTGAACTTTCACAAGCAGCCCCCATTGCTTTTGGATTACGAAAAACTTCTCTAGCAAATACCATCCATCCCGGCAAAGAATTGTTACTATTTGAGGAATTCACTGATGGTCCATCAGCTCCACGTACCCTCGAAACAGAGTCATTGATAAATGTTTTTGCTTTCACTATGTTACGTTGAATCACTCATCTATTCCCTTATTAAAAACAGTAATTATGCCTAATGAAATTTAGATAATCAATAGGCATTGTTCTGATTGTCTATGACAGTTTGGCAATTTTATATAGTGATAAATATATTAAGTTTCTGATACTTAAATATATTTTGCAAGAATCACTATTAAAATTACCGATTTTCTTAACTAAACTATTTAATTGTTACTTCAATTTCTGGTGGATTCATCAAAGTCTTTTTAACAGTACACTCATTTGTCGCACGAATCAAAGCTGTAGCATATTTTTCTGGAAAAGAAGGTGGTAGTTCAATTTCAATATGTATGTTTTCGACTCGTCCAGCATTCCAATCATTGGATTGATGTAATTTAATTCCTTCAGTAGAAATATTACGTGACTGACAAAAGCGTAAGATGAAATAGCCGGCACATGTACCCAAGCTACTTAAAAAATATGAAAAAGGGTCTGGAAAAGTTTCTTGCCCACCAGCCTTTTTAGCCTGATCAGTGTTCACAGTAAAATTTCCAAATTGAGCATTAACTTGCATGCCTGCACCAAAAGTTATAGTAGCATCCATATTTTCTTAATCCTTAAATTTAAGCCGCAGTTTTTTTAGTAGAAGCTCTTTGTCGTCTACGATGTGCTGGAGGTTGATTTAAGTGACGACCGCCACCCTTACGCTTTGGATCGCTGTAACCACCACTTCGGCCAGATTTTGAATAACCTTTACTATTATACTTACGTTTTTTCTTCTTCCGTTCTAATGAACGTTTAGGTTCTAAACCGGGAATAGTTAGACGTGGAACCTGTTGTCCAGTATATTTTTCTATCCGTTCCAAATGCAATAAATCACTCGGCAACGCAAATGAAATTGCAGTACCAGTGGCACCAGCTCGACCAGTTCGACCAATTCTATGTACATAGTCTTCTGCAAATCTTGGAATATCAAAATTTATCACATGGCTAACACTAGTCATGTCAATTCCACGAGCTGCAACATCAGTTGCGACTAATAGACGTAATTTACCTCTACGCATATTTTGCAAAGTACGATTACGAGCTGCTTGTTTCATATCACCATGTAAAGCAGCAGCTGAATGTCCTTGAGCTTTCAAATCTCTAGCTAATATGTCAGCTCCTAATTTAGTAGCCGAAAAAATAATAGCTTGCGTTAAGTCATCGTCATCAAGTAAATGTTGTAATAACCGATTTTTATGTTCAACATCATCGGCAACATGTAATCTCTGCTCAATATTTTCTTGAGTTAGTTGTTCATCCATCGCAACTCGTTTTGGCTCATTCAATAAACTACGGGCCAAACTAGCCATTTTTCCATCCCATGTTGCTGTAAATAATAGAGTTTGCCGTTCTTCAGGAGTGAAATCAGCAATTTTATTCACTTCATCAACAAAACCCATATCTAACATACGATCAGCTTCATCAAGTATCAGCATGCTGACTTTGGATAGATCAATATTACGATTTTCAATGTGGTCGATTAATCTGCCCGGAGTAGCAACAACAATATCAATTGGTTTGGATAAACTTCTTAGTTGCGGTCCATAAGGCATACCACCAACTAAACTAACACTTGAAACTCTGATATTTTTGCCATAGTTACGAATGGCCTGAGTAACTTGATTAGCTAATTCTCTGGTTGGTGTCAACACCAATACTGATGGTTGACCACGTTGTTTTTTATAACGTTTTTTTGCTAGACGTTGTAGGACTGGTAATACAAAAGCAGCAGTTTTACCAGTACCAGTGTTAGCAGAGGCAATTATATCATTGCCATTCAATACTTTAGGGATTGCTTCTGCTTGAATTGGTGTTGGGTCAGTATACCCACATTTATCTATAGCTTTAAGAATGGCAGGATGTAAATCAAAACTTTTAAAAGACACAAAAAATCCTTAGTTGGGAGAAAAATTAATGCAAGAGTATAAGACTCTGCAAGTATAAATCGTCGCCAACTAACTGTGAAATACCATTAATTTTAAATATGTTGACCACGATTGAAAACCTAATAGATTACTTCATTATAAGCGTTGGGTCAATCATATTTTGATTCAAACTGACACTCCAATGTAAGTGTGGTCCAGTAGCACGACCAGTTTTTCCAACTGTACCAATGACTTCCCCAGTTTGAACAATTTGATTTGAGAATACATTAATTGAGTTTAAATGCCCATATAAAGTAACTATTCCTTGTCCATGATCAATTATTACTGTGTTGCCAGTAAAAAAATAATTGCCGGTTCTTACGATTTTACCAGCAGCAGCAGCTCCAACTAAAGTTCCTTGTGGAGCGGCAATATCTAAACCAGTGTGTGAACTACGA
Organism: Candidatus Halobeggiatoa sp. HSG11; assembly: GCA_030378105.1. Taxonomy (GTDB): domain Bacteria; phylum Pseudomonadota; class Gammaproteobacteria; order Beggiatoales; family Beggiatoaceae; genus DRQV01. The sequence goes on from JAUCGL010000041.1 coordinate 13,121, forward strand.
CGTTGTCCATTAAAGTAACGCCTAGTACCGAAAAAACTACTTAAACGTCCACGTATTGGCTGCATAAGTGGTAAAGGTGAAGTTGTTGTGGGCCGCCATGGGCTTGCTAAAGCAGAACGAATTAGTTCTCTTTCACGGCGAATTCGTCTTAAATCACTAGGAGCCGGATTAACTTTACGTTTATTTTTAATATTAATTCTTTGAACTTTATATCTTTTATGAGTTACTTTAAATGAATATTGTTGATTATTGTCTTGATTAATAATTGTGTGTTGTCCAATTCTAGCAGTTAATGGAATGCCAACTAATGCTATCCATTGTTGGCCATTACGTAATACTAATACTTGTTTATTCTGATATTTAATAACTGGTGGAACATTGCTTCTAGTAAGTAAAGATATCCAAGCAATACCACCGGGAACTGCTGGTTTATTGCGTAAATATAGTAAAGATGCGGGTAATTGTGCAATTGGAAATGGTGATGTTTGAACTATTGGTTTTTTTATTGGTGGAGCTACCCGTGAAGGGGTTGGTATATTTATACGATGTGGTTGAATTTTAACAGGTTTTATTTTAAATGATTCGTTTGGTTGTGGTGGTGGTTGAACTGTAGTACAAGATACAAATAAAATACTTAGGGTTATTATTAAAAAATTGTTGCTTTTAATCATAATTTTTGAGTTTTTTTAATTTATATGTAGTTCATTTACCATAAATATGGATAATTTAAGCGTAATGCTATTTGTATATATTATTATATCATAATAACATGTTTAGTTCTACTTTGTCAAATTTAACAGTTTGAAAAATATATATAATATTGTTAAAATAGCTAATTTAACAAATTATTATGACTAAAAAAATGACACATATCAAAAGAGCAAATGATTCATCCGAAAATTTATACGACATAGCAAAACATTTAACAGAATTTTGTGTACGATTTTCGTCACTATTTATTGGTCAAACAAATACATGGGAAAAACCATTATTTCAGTATATTATAAGGTTTGATTCAAGCTGAAAAAGGTAGAAAAAACATGGAACACATGGCAGAAATAGTACCTGATACAAATAGTCAATCATTACAACATTTTATCAGTGAATCTGACTGGGATGAAAGGGAAGTTTTGAATCAAGTTGCCAAAGAAGCAGACGCTCAATTGGGTGGAAAAGAGGATAGTTGTTGTTGATGAATCAGGCTTTGCGAAAAAAGGTACAAAATCAGTTGGTGTTTCTCGCCAATGGAATTCCGTTAAGACATACTGGAGCATAACCACTTCCTTGTTCTTGAAAATTAGTTACCTGTCCTTGATAAAGTCTAGCTCCAATTCCTAATATTTTATCACGGTAAGCAAATACTCTTATATCTGTTTTCATAGGTTTATCAAATTCTTCACAGTCAGTAAGAGAAGGTTTGACTAAACGCTGGACAAGGGTTTCTTGGGCTGGCAAATCATTAAAACGTTTTTTTCTTAAACTGCTGCCTATTATAACTCCTCTACTACCAAACTTGTTTATTGGTTTGAATACCCATTGTTTTCTATCATTCCAAATCTGCTCTATATTTTGGCCTGCCAATAAACAGCTTTCCGGCACTATAGATGTTATAAATTTTGCAGTGGTCGCATCCAAACCTAATTCTAATAAATCTTTTAGGTTAGACCAAATTATCATGCGTTTTTTATCTGCTAATAATCCATAAATTCGGGGGTTGGGAGTTAGGCAGATATTATTAGCTAAATAAGCATATTTTATATGTGGCAAAGTTTCTAAATAAAAATCACAATGCCGATTATATATCATATCTATTTGATTACCATTGAAAAATAATTTATCATTTTCATTTTCCAATTCACAAGGAGCAACTATATCTGTTGGTATTCCCAAATCTTCGGTTAGCATTTTAGCAAATTCTTGCATCTCCGGGAAAAAGAACTGTTTTTCTGGTTCATCATCCACAATGGCTATTCTGGATGGGTAACTCCCGTATAAAGATATTTCTTGAGCAAACATTTGTATAAGCTTTTTTTTCAGTTTAAATGTTGGAATATCTGTTAGACAAGCAGCTTGAAAAGCTAAAGAACCACCACCAGCATTAGTATTTATTTCAATTAATTTAGGACCTTGTTCAGTTATATGAAAGTCATACCCCATCATTACTCCAAAATTTTTAGGAGCAAACTGCGCTACTTTAGGTAAATCAATTATTTGCTGATAACTGGGAAGCTGACTTAAATTGTGCATGATTCTTACAAATCTTATCATGGTAATTAAGTCTTTACGGCATAATTTAACTGGACAGAGATTAATACCGGGTAGTTTATTTTGCATATATAGTTTTTCAGATAAATAATTTCACTTATAATCCTACGAGGTTTCCAAAACCTCGCAGGTTTCACACGAATGTATCTTAATGAATGTCTATAGCTTAATCATTTAAAATCAATTAATAACTTATGATTTTTCATAAATGTTGCAATTTGTTCAAATCCAAAATCTGATAATTTGGTTAACGGTGATCTAACGAAAGGTGGGAAATTATCAATGCGAGTGGATAATGCAGCTTTAGTCACTGCTACTGATGGATATTGTTTTCTTAATTTATTCCAAACATCTAAATTAACTTGAGCCTGTTTAGCTTTGGCCAAATTATTAGCATGAAAATAATCTGGTATAGCAATAACAAGTTCAGGAAATACATTCCCACCTCCGCTTACAGAACCATTTAATCCATTTGATAATACTTTCAAAGCCAAACTATCGCTACCAACAAAAACTTGAAAATTATCTATTTCTTTAAATTTAGCTGCATTTTTTAAATCACCACTAGAATCTTTTATACCAACTAAATTATCATGTTTTGTCAATAAAAATTTTGCCATTGTTGGTGTTATTTTGTTATTTGTATGCTTAGGAAAGTTATACAAAAACGTTGGCATATCAGTTTGTTCTAATATTTTACTTAAAAAAGAAGTGATTCCTGCTTCTGGAAGATTGGCGTTATAAAAAGGTGGCAAAATAACTAAACCATCAGAATAACTTTCTGCATGATAAGCAAGTCGTAAACAATCACTTTGACAACAAGAACTTATATTATTTAAAATTGTCCCATCAAAAACTTTATGGCAATACTCAAGTAATTCCATCCTTTCTTCTATGGACAATGATGGAAATTCCGCAGTAGTGCCATTAGTTAAAATAGTTTTAACCTTTCTTTCTTGTAAAAATATTAAATACTTACCTAATGATTCAAAATCAATTTTACCATCAACAAAAAATGGAGTTACAATAGCAAAAATTGGAGCAATAATATTCATAATCAGGTTAAATGGTTATTTGGTAATACAGTTTTCACTAGGAGCCGCAGCCAATCTGAGTGGAAGGCGACTATTTTTTCCTAGCCGATTTTCAAATATGCTGGTGTAAAATAAAACTCTACTAACATATTTGCGAGTTTCTCTAAAGGGAATTAATTCCACCCATATATCAGCAGGAATACAACCATTTTCTTTTGCCCAACGCTTCGCACGGTTAGGTCCAGCATTGTAACCAGCAGTAGCTAACATATAATTTCCATCAAATTTATCCAATAATTGACGTAAATAAGCCGTACCCAAACTTACATTGACATTAATATCCAAAATATTTTGCTTGTTTTTTAATTTAATTCCAATTTGTCTTGCTACCTGTCTTCCAGTTGCTGGCATCAACTGCATTAAACCCAAAGCCCCAGACCTAGAAAGGGCCGTAGTTTTAAATGCACTTTCCTGCCTTATTATTCCATAAGCCCAAGCTAAATCAACATTTTGCTCTTCAGCTCCAGTTTTGATTTGAGGATAAAATAACAAAGGGAAACGTATGTTCAAATCGTCATAATGACCAGCTTGGGCTACTGTTATTATAGCTTGATGATGCCATCCCCAACGGTTGGCAAGAGCTGCGGCAGTAGCTTTAGCATTTTTAGTAAGCAAATTAACTGCATAGTTCCATTCTTGTCTAGCTGTGGTTAACCAATTATCCCCAGCAATTTGACTGAGGCGATAAAATTCATAAGCTCTGGCAATACTTGGATTTTGCATTAACTTATCTTGTTGAGATTGAGTTAATAAAATTGATTTATGCTGCATTTTATGCTCTGTTCCCATGCGATCCGCAGCCAAAAAACCATAATAATCTCGTTCTTGAGCAAGCTTTATGTAAATTTGCCTTGCTTGGTTTCGTTTATTAGTTTTTTCCAATGCTCTAGCCAACCAATAACGCCATTGTAAAGTCTGCTGTTGTTTGGCTGGTAACTCAGTGATGAAATCTGCTAATGCGATCCAATTTTGTTGTTTCATAGCAAGTTTAATTCGAGTTATACTAGCCTTTTCATTAAGATATTGTTTATTAATGGCTGTTAGCAAAGTCAAAGCCATTGGGTCTTGTTTGGCACTAGCAATTGCGAGATCACGCTGTAGCTCTCCAATTTGAGTTGCTGAAAAAGCATATTTAGATTGTAATAATCGCCAATGTTTATTAGCTTTAGTAAATTGTTTTTTGGCTAACCGTCTGATACCATGTAAAATAATTTTACGAGCAATATATGAATCTGATTCAGCAAAATTATTCAGAGTACGATCTGGCTTTTTGTGCATCTTATTCCAGAGTTGTACCCAAGTTTTAGAAGCAAGCCGTTTGGCAATAGAGTTAACTAATTTAAAACGATTTTTTTTGGCTGCTAGTTCTATACGTTGCCAAATATCGGCTTCAGAAATCAAAGAATTTTGATATAAATAATCAAATACAAAATCACAAGCTTTGGGCTGTGAATGGTCAACTAACCATAATTTTTTAGCAATTTTGACATTAATTCTGTTACCAGTTGCTAATTGGGCATGTATATTGTGACATTGCAATTTAACTGATTTGGTTGGAGTATACAGTTTTAAAAAACTATTCCAATCACCTTGTTTAACCAATTGAAATAACCAATCTTTCCGCAATTTATCGGCAAAATAACTATATTTATATCTATGTAAAAAAGTTTGGATTTCACTAGCAGAAACATGTTTTAAGTTAGATTTTAATTCTTTATAACGCAAATAGTAATAAAGTGGATAGTTCCGCAATTCATTGGAAAGCTGTTGAAATGTTTCCATATCTTTATTATTAAGTGCATCTAATGCTTGTTTAAATTGCCAACGTTCAGAAGTTAAGTCACTTGCCAAAGAACAATAACTGGTCATTAAAGTTGTAAATAAAAATAGCAAATAAAATTTTTTCATAGTTTAAAAATCCTTTATTAACAATCTAATATATGTAATCTATATAGTGAGATGGACAATTACAAAAATTTATTACAGTAGTATACCAAATTTTTTCCCTCATTCCCACTCATTATTAAGTCATGGTGGAGACGGCTCTCATCGTTATACATAAGTCCCAAGAAAGTTCGGTGGGTTTCCACTTCGTTCCTACCCATCCTACGAAAAACCATTTAAAACAAAATACTTGTGTATAACGATGAGTGGAGACGGTGGGACACTGCCATTAAATTAAGGGCAGACACGCAGGTCTGCCTCTACAAAACACAATATATTTCAATATGGTAGGGGCGAACTTATGTGTTCGTCCAGCTTAACGTAAATGGCAGTGAGACGGTGGAACGGAGCTGTTGTGCGAAGTTGCTCAATGAGGTTTTGTTAAAGAAGTTTACCAAGATAAACATAAATACTTATTCTTAACTGTTCAAACCATTTTCAAGGAGCTATAAATAGACATATTTCCTAAATAAGTATATATACTTATTAACTGAGCTTGCCGCAGAAAGTTTTTATATTCCACCGATTTCAACGGTGGCTATTCACATTCAATCCTTTCAGGATAGTTAAAACAACCTCAACGGGGTTCACACTTGAATAGCCATAGGTGAAACCTATGGAATCAAATTAATTAAAATACTCTCAGCGTCAACCATCAGTTATTTAGGAAAGATGTCTAATAAGAATGTTCATGCTTCATAATTTGGTAATAATTGAATAGTATCTTCCACCCAGATATTAATAGCTTGATTTAAAGATTGTAACATCTCATCTTCCCACTGTTTTTTGGTTGTGTCAATCGCTTCTTGTACATCAATAACGAAGGTATTGCGTTGGGTAAGCTCCATGCCTTCGTTGATGGCATAGTCAATGCTAATGCCGCCGACAGCTCCAATAATAGTACCTATAGGGCCACCTAAGCTACCTATAGCTCCTCCAGTTCCAGCTAATACTGCTTTAGATACAAATGGAGCAGCTAATTTAGAGAAAATACCGGCACTGGCGGCTTTGCCAATAACTGCTTTACCGGCTGTTCCAGCCACTACTTTTCCAGATACTGCACCGCCAGCAGCTAATGCGGCTCCCAACATAGCACCTTTTGGTCCTTTTTCGTATTCTGCCATATTCATTTTATTGAACTGGCTATCCCAGTCTAATATTAATGCAGACTCACTGGTAGATGGCGTTTCAAGATGAGTCGTGTATTTGGAAACGAAGGCTTGAAAATCAGTTTGCATGTTGGCTAATTCTTTAACATATTCGTTGTGGATTTCTTTAATAGTGTCACGATAGATATATTGTAATTCTGGGTCAGTTAGTTCTGGACGTAAGACTATGTTTTCGTAATGTTTATGTAGATATTTTTCAACATCTATTGATACTGCTTCAGATATAGTTGTTGCTTCCGCACTTAAAGTATGTCGTGTAGCAGAAGTGCTTGCTTCCCAAAGAATTTTATAGGTTGTAGTATAGGCAAAATACCAGTCGGCAAATCTGTCAATCCGACCGCTCATATTTTTAAATATTTTATTTAATTTGTTATTTAATGATTGTTTAGTTTGTTCATGTAATCTGGTTTTGGCAGTTTCTAAGTTAGTCACTTGTTGATTAACGAATGTTGAATATTCTTGAGCATCGGCGATTACACGTACTCTTTTGCCATTTTTATTTTTGTAGACTAATGTTACTTTGGGTTTGACTTGGGAATGAACTCCAGTCTTTATCACTGAGTTGTCGGAATGTACTGCTTGTTCATAGTCCAGAAGAACTAAAATACTGTCATACCATTGCCTACCAAACATTGAGATGGTAAATAATAAGGTGATAATGACTACTGTCCAAATGAATGAAGAAAGCATTCGGAATAAGCAACCACCATGTTCTTTGGATGCATAAGAGTTGTATTTCATAAAAATTCCCTTGGTTATAAATCCTTTTGAAAAGATTGCAAATATTAAATGAGGACACATTGTTTGTTTTTCTAGTCAGATAGGTCTTGATTATATAAAATTTTAAAAATCTTTAATATATCAGGTTCATAATTACAATAGTCGTCAACATCAATTTGCAATTGTTAGTTTCTCATTCTCAATCTTTTAATTTATTGTTATTAATCAATAACTCGGATAGTTTTGAGTAAGTATAGCAATTACCAATGATATGGTATACTTAGGATAAAGAAGGTTCAATGAGAAAATTGGCGAAACGTTTTAAAGTGTCAGCAAAATTTGGGTAGTCCTGCAATATGTAGTGTTAAACCTACTAGGTTTTTGAAACCTAGTAGTTTTTTTGAAGTTATCACTACTTTCTATAGGACTACCAAATTTGTATTCACATTAATAAAACAATTTAAAAACTCTCACCTAGTCGCAGACTACTCGACTTCGGCTTCACCTCTCCATGTCTCGTTGCACTAGTATTAAACATCTTGATTCTAAAAAAACCTTCTATAAGTTATTGAATTTATTATAAATAATATTTTTGATGGCATTATCAATGCGTAAGTCATATATTATTGATGTATTAATGAGTCTTGCTCCATTTTTACTCAACCTACATTCAGGAAATGCTATACTTAAAGAAAGATACCTTATCATTTAAGTGCGTTGCCAAAAAATTATGTCGAATATACCACCAATATATAAAAATATCGTTACTAATCTCGAAAAAGTAATTACTGGCCAAGCCGTTGCCATAAGGAAGTTGTTAGCAGCTTTTATAAGTGGTGGACATGTACTATTGGAAGATTTACCCGGAACTGGTAAAACAACTTTGGCTAAAGCGTTAGCTCAATCTTTACAAATAACATTTCAACGAATTCAATTTACTCCGGATTTATTACCATCAGATATTTTAGGAGTATCAATTTTTAATCAACAAACTCAGAAATTTAGTTTACATAAAGGGCCAATTTTTACCGAAATTTTATTAGCTGATGAAATAAACCGTGCTTCGCCTCGTACTCAATCTGCATTGCTAGAAGCGATGGAGGAACAACAGATAAGCATAGATGGAACTCGCCATCAATTAAGTGAAACTTTTTTTGTAATTGCCACTCAAAATCCTATTGAATTTCATGGTACTTATCCCTTGCCAGAAGCACAGATGGATAGGTTTGCAATGCGATTTAGCTTAGGTTATGTTAGTGCTGAAGAAGAAGTAGCGATTTTAACAAATCAAACGATTAAAACCATAACTCCTTGCGTTAATCGAGCCGATATTCATAAATTAAAACAAGCCGCTCAAGCAATTCGTATAAGTGAAGAACTAAAATATTACATTGTTAATTTGGTGCGAGCTACGCGGAATATGGATGGAGTACAAATGGGGGCTAGTTTACGAGCTGCCTTAACTTTAATGAAAGCGGCTCAAGCTCTGGCATTGTTTGATGAGATGGAATTTGTTACCCCAGAACATATCCAAGAAATAGCAATTCCAGTTATTGCTCACCGCTTAAAAGTTAATTCACAAGCACGTTTAAATGGGTCTAGTGGAGAAAAAATAGTACAAAATATTTTGCGTAAAGTAAAAGTCCCTATTTAATATAATGATATACCCATAACTACTCATTTCTTTCTCTTAATGCCACTCCTTTTCTTACTTGATGTATTAATTGGTTGAAAAATTGTGGAAAATAATATGGAACAAAAATTGAGTATCTGATAATATCAGTGGTAGCGTTTTTAATTTCTGACAATTTATTTGATATGTTCAGAATTGTCAAATGTTTGTTAAAACCATTAGAGAGTAGACTATGTTAAAAAATTTGTCAATTACAATTAAAGTACTTATTATCACATTTCTTATTGGTGCTTTAGTATGGATTAGCCTTGATCAAATACAAAGTAAGGCTATTCAACAGCTTCTTTTTACAGAACTTGCTGATGAATTAGAAATTCGTGCTAAAGAAGATAGAGCTGTTTTTGATCGTTATGTCCGTTTTCATAATCAAACCACCAAATTAATCATTTCACAACAACGATTTCAAACTTATTTTATCTCTAATAAATGGCTAGAAAACAAAAAGATAAAACATCATTATCGTTTGCCGGCTTGGTTACCGAATTCTTCAGTTATGCGAGTCTTTTTCCATGCCAAATTTGCTATTTTAATTGATCAAAACGAACAAGTTCGAGAGGTATATCACCATTTTCCAGAAGATTTACCACCATTATTAGGAAAACCAACTGCATTATTACAAAAATTGAGTCATAATCAGTCCTACATGACTAATTTGGATGGAATACCATATATTATTTCTTCCCGTAGTTTTACTAATCAGGATGAACAAAAAATCGCTACTCTCATGTTAGCATCTCCTATTGATGATGATTTTTTAATCCAAGCAATTGGTGATTATTTATTAGAAGGTGCTGTTGTTACTTTGCTTGAAGGCGAGCCAGCTAAAGTAATAGCCACCAGTGACCCAGAATTATTGCCAACCGGTATTGTAGTGGAAAATGTGACTGATAAATATATAAAAACTGGAACTTCATTTTTTGATTATGGTGCTTCAGATACTAGTGCTTATTTTGCATCATTTATGAAAAAAGAACGAGCTTATCATCTTGCTAGCCATATTTTAAACGAAACTTATCATCAACGGATAATATTTGCAATTATTCTTATTTTGGCTTTTGTATTAATCATGATTTGGATTACTCAAAAAATTCGGCAAGTAACCAGAAAAGTTGGAATATTTGCAAAGGATAGTTTAGGACTTGATATTAAATATAGTGGTGATGAAATTGCTAGAATCGTAACTTCATTTCAACAGTTACAAGCAACTATTCAAAAAACTATTGATAGAGCAACTGCTATTGCTGCTGGTAACTATTCTCTTGAGGCAAAAGGTTATTGTAAACAAGACAAATTAGGAACGGCTCTTACCAATATGAATGAAACTTTACAAATTCAAGCAGAAGAGCTACATCAGCAACAAGAGGAATTACGTCAAACTAATGAAGCTTTGCAAGATTTTAATAATGAACTTGAAATTCGAGTTACTGAACGTACTAAACAATTATCCAAAGCTAATCAAGAAATTATTAATTTAAATGAACGTCTTAAAGATGAAAATATACGCTTGGGTACAGAATTAGACATTGCTCGTAAATTACAAAAAATGGTACTTCCTACCGATAATGAATTGGCAAAAATTGAAGATTTAGATATTGCCGGTTTTATGGAACCAGCCACAGAGGTTGGTGGTGATTATTATGATGTATTACAACATGATGGTAATATCAAGATTGGGATTGGTGATGTAACTGGACACGGGTTGGAAAGTGGGGTATTGATGTTGATGGTACAAATGGCGGTACGTACTTTATTAATCAACAACGTGAACAATCCAGAAATATTTTTAAGCGTTCTTAATCGAGCTATTTATGATAATGTTCAACGGATGGAATCTGATAAAAATTTAACTTTGTCTTTGTTGGATTATAAGAAAGGTAAATTGAGTATAAGTGGTCAACATGAAGAAATTTTGATTATACGTAAAAATGGTTGTATTGAAAGAGTTGATACTTTTGACTTGGGTTTTATAGTTGGCTTAGAACCCGATATTAGTTCATTTGTTAGTAAAAAATCTATAGTATTAGCTCCCGGCGATGGGATAGTTTTGTATACCGATGGAGTTACAGAAGCGATGAATTTAAATCGTAAAATGTATGGAGTAGAGCGATTATGTGAAATAATAAGTATTAATTGGCAATATCAGGCTACAGATATTAAAAATGCTATTATTAACGATGTTCGTAATCATATTGCCTCACAAAAAGTCTATGATGATATTACTTTTTTAGTTTTAAAACAGAAATAGTTGCTCAAGTTAAAGTGAAATAAAGGAGTTAAGGAGCGGTTAAATAGCCCTTACTTCCTCCAAAGACTTTCACAGAAATGGATTAAAGGGGGGGAATATGAAAGATGCCATTTGAAATATGAACAAATTCCTATTTATTTTCGGTTGCTAATTGAGAATGATACCTGAATGAACTTATCAAAAAAAATAAGGTGAGCAATGCCCACCTTATAATTTTATATTTAACTCAACATTAAGGTTTATCAACGTCTAAATGCACGTCTCCAATATCCTCATGTAAAGCAACAACTTCCTTAGATGGTACAGTAGACATTTCCATCTTATAGGCTAAGAACCACATCATAAATACACCAATGACCCACCACAATATTTGCCATGCCCAAATAGAAGGCATACCAAGGAACCAAGTAGATACATCATTAGGATTACCAAATATCCAGTTACCAATAACAGCACCAGGACCAATTCCAAAGAAGAACCATACTAAGGTTATAATCCAAGCTATAGGTATAAGACCTCTCTTAGATTCAGGTAAAGCGGCATGTTCTCGTAAGAAATTATGGAAAGACATACGATGTTCCATAGCTTCTCTATTTTGAGTTATAGCTGATACAATAACGGCTAATCCCAAGTTAAAGAGAATACCCCAACCAGCAGAATGGATAGTCCAAGGCCAACGACCCCATAATGGGTCCATGCCTAACCAACCAAACACTGTAGCTCCCAAAGATTCAGTCATGGTAACGGCAATTAAACCGGCAATTAAACCGACCACAATACCTTGACGAGTTAAGAATGGCCACCAACAAACAGCAATCAAAGCTGGCCACATTTGGAAACCATAAGCAACAGCAAGTCCGCCCAATAACACTAAAGCATCTGTAGCAGTAGTAGCAACAAGTAATGCAGATAGCACAATAATCACAACACCTACTCGACCAAAGAATTTTTGTTGGCTATGAGTAGCATTAGGCATGATATAACGTTTTAAAATATCACGAGTTAACATACCGCCAGCAGTGGACATATAAGCAGCACCAGTGGATTGCATAGCAGCTAATGCACAAACTGATAAAATACCAACTAACCAAGGAGCAGAATCAGCGATTAAATTAATCAACTGAGGCACTAACATACCTTGTTTACCAGCAGAACTCATCAAATCTACACCACCTAATCCAGCACCCATAACGTTGTTTGCTAAATCAGGATAAGCAGCTAGGAATTTAAGGTCAGCACCTAAGAAATGAGACCCTAAACCTTGCATAGCGGTGAATACAAACAAAATAAAGCCAATAACGAAGGAGGAAGCCCAAACTTGTTGAGGAGCAAAAGGTTTTGGATTATTATTAGCAAATGCCCACATGGAGAAAGCTGGAGCAGATTGAATTCCCATCAAAGCGAACATGTAGGTCAGAACCATTATACCAGTCCACGCACCACCAACAGCACTTGGACCATTGCTAACAAATTGAATTACGCCCGGAATAGCAATATAGTGACTATAACCATCTGGAGTTCGTTTAGTATCCATTTGGGATAAAGCAGCAATACCGTCATTCAAATTACTCCAACCACCTACATAGTAAACCGCAATTATACCAATTGCCACAATACCAAGAGCCAGCAAAATAGCCTGCAAAGTATCAACATAGGCCACCGCTCGTAAACCACCAGAAGCTACATAGATAATAACCACCGCAGATAATAGCCACATTCCGACATTAACGCCTAACATATTGTCAGTTAATACGTTAAATAGGAATCCAGAAGCACGTAGTTGTACACCTAAATATGGTACAGAGAATACTAGTGCAACTAACACGACTAAAATACGTACTGCATCTGATTTAAAATAAGTCGCTAACATTTCACCCGGGGTGATAAATCCAAAACGTTTACCAAGCATCCATTGACGTTTTAAGAACATAACTCCGGTAAAAGGAATAGTGATTGCGTAGAAAGATGCATAAGCATACTGAAAACCATCACGATATAGTAGCCCCGGATGACCCATAAAGGTCCAACCAGAGAAAGAAGTTGCAGTCGCCGCCAGTACAAATACCCACAGCGAAATAGAACGACCAGCGATGAAGTAATCACTGGCAGTCTTGGCCGACATTGCACCTTTGATACCCCAAAAGATACAATATGACCAATACAGTCCTACAAAAATAAACAGCCAAACAATTTTTGGATCCATATATTAAAATTATCTCCAATAAAATTACAACATACAAGGTATGATTAAATTTGAATTAAAGCTTTATTAAGTATCAAATCTCAAACAAATAATTTAAATTATAACAAGTTACACTCATAATTTCTATTTCATGCCTAAACTGTAAGTGAAACACATATCAATACTATCACATATTAATATTTTATAATAACCAAAAGCAATATTTTTTATGTAAGCATAATCCAAATCACATTATAATTAAGCCAATCTAAATATATAAAACAGATACTTATAGGACATTAATAAATCACCTATTAATTTTTTTTATAGAAAAGATATATATCTAGTAATGTATTATAATAATATTAAATGTTCAAGTTTTTTATTAATTATTAATTTCAACTAAAAGCTCTTGTTTTTATTGTTAGTTTCTTAATATTTAAGTTAAGTTCAGCATTAAGTTATGATAAAGTCGCTAGATGAAACCTGATGTGTCGAAGCAACTGTATACGCTGTTTTGCTGAAAAGTTGCTTAGTTCACGGAATATGGATATTCTATAAATGTTATGAAGCTCTTTTAAATCAGTAAGTTAATAAATTGGCATGATTTAAGCGTTGGTTTCTTTTTATTTTAAATCAAATAATTATCCAACCTGCTGATTTTCAGCACCTACCTGTTGATTTTCAGCACATTGTTTAAAATCAATAACATACAGACTAAAACTGCGACGTTCCACGATTTTTATTTTTCCGACCTGCTGATTTTCAGCATATTTTTCAAAATACTTTTTTATCAAAACCTTATAAATCAATTATTTAAAAAATGGCATAATATTTGATTAATTAAGATATATAAATTTTTATTACATGTAGGAATAATATTATGAAAAATTGTTGGTTAGTTATTGTGATGTTGTTTGCTGTTAATGTACAGGCGACTACGAATTGTTCTGTAGTCACTGAGATTCCACAAATTGAATGTGAGGCTTTGGTTGCTCTTTATGATAGTACGGATGGGGATAATTGGAAGTCTAGTTATGGTTGGAATATTACTAATACTCCTTGTAGTTGGAAGGGTGTTAGTTGTGATGATGGACATGTTACAGAGCTTTATTTGTCCAGTAATCAACTAAATGGTTCTATTTCTCCTGAAATTGGCAATTTAACTCAATTAATGATGCTTGATTTGTCCAGTAATCAATTAAGTGGTTCTATTCCTCTTGAAATTTGGAATTTGATTCAATTAAAATATCTTCCTTTAAATGATAATCAATTAAGCGGTTCTATTCCTTATGAAATTGGTAATTTAACTCAATTAAAATGGCTTTCTTTAAATAACAATCAGTTAAATGACCCTATTCCTTCTGAGATTTGGAATTTAGTTAATTTAGAAGTTATTTATTTAGAAGACAATCAACTAACAGGTTCTATTTCCTCAAGAATTGGTAACTTAACTCAATTAGAAACTCTTTTTTTGAGTAATAATCAATTAAGTGGTTTTATTCCTACAGAAATTTGGAATTTAGTTAATTTACAAGACCTCCGTTTATCTGAAAATCAATTAAGTGGTTTTATTTCTCCTGAAATTGGCAATCTAACTCAATTAGAGTGGCTTGTTTTAGAAAATAATCAATTAAGTGGTTCTATTCCTTCTGAAATTGGCAATCTAACTCAATTAGAATATCTTTCTTTAAATGATAATCAATTAAGTGGCTTTATTCCTCCAGAAATTGGAAATTTAATTGAATTACGACGACTTTATCTACATAATAACCAATTAAGTGGTTCTATTTTTACCGAAATTAGTAATTTAACAAAATTAGAATCACTTTGGTTGATGAATAACCAAATAACTGGTTCTATTCCTACTGAAATTGGCAATTTAAATCAATTAGAAAGACTTCAGTTAAGTAGAAACCAACTAAGAGGTTCTATTCCTCCAGAAATTGGGAATTTAACTCAATTAGAGCAATTATCTTTGCGTGAAAACCAATTAACTGGTGATATTCCTATAGAAATTGGTAATTTGACACAATTACGAATACTTGGATTAGGAAATAATCAATTAAATGGTTCTATTCCAACTGAAATTAATAATTTGACACAATTATGGTTACTTAATTTAAATAATAACCAATTAAGCGGTTCTATTCCTAACGGAATTGGTAATTTAGCCAAATTATCAGAACTTCGATTAAACCATAATAAACTGAGTGGTAATATTCCTGCCTCATTTACTAATTTAAAATATACTATATCAGATGATGTAATCACTCATAGAACTATGAATTTGATTTCCAATTGCCTAACAGCATCCAACTCAGAGCTAATTGACTTTTTAAAACTTGCTGATCCTGATTGGAATGAAGATCAAGGGACAGATTGTGACTTTGAAACTACCACCATTACTGAACCAACAATTTGCCAAAATACAACAAGTAAACTAACCCAATCTTTGCCAAATAATACAGATGGTAAAAATGGAATGACTTGGGGGAGAAAAACTCATGATGATATATTAGGCATTGATTATGTTAGTTGTGATGGTTGTGAAGCATATTCTGGTGAAACATCTTGTGCAAGCAAATTACCAATTTTATGTTTGAAAAAAGACAATTTACCTGATCCGGGTGTCCATGTTCCAGATAAAAGCCCAGGCGTTATGAATTCTAATTATTATTATGGTTGGACTGGTGGTCATGTTGAATTAACTTGTCCGATAAGAGGTGATGCTCTTAAAGGTGTTGCAGATGCAAATGATATTTGTGAATTTCAATTTGGTTCTGGATACAAAATGGCAGAACATCATGATGGAAATGGTGGTTGGGGTTGGTATGCATACGGTAATATCGGTGATAGCTCCCGTTTTTGGGTAAGCATTGACGATCAATCTTCCAATTGCTGGGGATATGGTAATGGAATTTCATCAAACAGAACCGATATTCAAATATCAGAATTACTTAATTGCGATGAAAAACAGAGTATTGAATCCACATCATGCCAATTAGAAACTGCTGAAGACCCAGTTATTCCTATAACAAATTGTTCTGTAGTAACTGAAATTCCGCAACTTGAATGTGAGGCTTTGCTTGCTATTTACAATAGTACTGATGGTTCTAATTGGAAAGATAGTTATGATTGGAATGTTACGAATACGCCTTGTAGTTGGAATGAGGTTACTTGTAATGATGGGCATATTACAGGAATTGAGATTATACCTGATAATGGTTGTAGCCATAGTATCTATAATGCTCTTGAATATGAAAATGATTATAATACAAACGTGTCTATTCCTTCTGAAATTGCTGATTTAAAGCAATTAACACATCTTAATTTATATTGTAACAAATTCATTGGACATATTCCTCCAGAAATAAGTACTTTAACTAAGTTAAAAAGACTTGATTTATCAATGAATAAACTAATTGGTTCAATTCCTCCTGAAATTGGTAATTTAACTCAATTAGAAAGGCTTGATTTATCTTATAACTATCTGAACGGTTCAATTCCTTCAAAAATTGGTAATTTAACTCAATTAGAAAGGCTTGATTTAAGTTCAAATCGACTAAGTGGCCATATTCCTTCAGAAATTGAAAATTTAACCCAATTAACAAATATTTATTTATATGAAAATCAACTAAGTGGTTCAATTCCTCCCGAAATTGGTAATCTAACTCAATTGTATTGGTTTCGTCTAGATGAAAATAAATTTAGTGGCCATATTCCTCCTGAAATTGGTAACTTAACAAAATTAATATATGTTACTTTAGGTAATAATCAATTAAGTGGCAATATTCCTTCTGAAATTGGGGATTTAACTCAGTTAACATATCTTGGTTTATCTAACAATCAATTAAGTGGCAATATTCCTTCTGAAATTGGGGATTTAACTCGGTTAACAGAACTTAATTTGGCTGGTAACCAATTAAATGGTTCGATTTCTAAGGAAATTGGAAACTTAACTCAATTAATACGGCTTGGTTTATTTGGTAATCAACTAAGTGGTTCGATTCCTCCTGAAATCGGTAATTTAACTCAATTAACTTTACTTTTTTTATATGAGAATCAATTAAGTGGCAATATTCCCTCAGAAATCGGAAATTTAACTTACTTAACAAGACTTGATTTAAGTAATAACCAACTAAGTGGTGATATACCTGTTTCATTGAGTAATCTAACAAATCTAATAGATAATGATGAGTATTGGGTAGATACGAATTTGGCTTCTAATTGCCTAACAACATCCGAGCCAGAGCTAATTGACTTTTTAGAACTTGCTGACCCTGATTGGAATGAAGATCAAGGGACAGCCTGTGAATCTGGCAACATTGAACCAGTTGATGAACAAGCTACCCCAACTACTGTAGATAATGAAACAATTCAGTTAATTAGCTACCAATTAATCATTAAAAAACAAGGAAGTGGTGATGGTACAGTTACCTCGCAAGGTATAAACTGTGGAACTGACTGTGTGGAATCATACTATGAAAATAGCACAATTAATCTAACGGCAACCCCAGATGATGGCTTTCGCTTTGTTAAATGGGTAGAAAATGACTGTGCAGATTCGATAATTATCACCGAAGATTTAGAATGCACGGCAATTTTCAATAAAGAATTACCTAGCTACACATTAAAAACTCCAAAAACTGGTTCTGGCAAAGGAACTGTTAAAATTGAAGCTAATGGCTGTGATGGAAAATGCGAAGCAGACGACCCAATTAATATCAGCTTAACTTCCATACCTGAAGC
The DNA here is from genome assembly GCA_030378105.1 of Candidatus Halobeggiatoa sp. HSG11. Taxonomy (GTDB): domain Bacteria; phylum Pseudomonadota; class Gammaproteobacteria; order Beggiatoales; family Beggiatoaceae; genus DRQV01. The sequence continues at coordinate 31,185 of JAUCGL010000041.1, forward strand.
AGATTCATATTTTTCTCACTGGCAAGGTGATTGTGAAGGTAGCGAACCAGAAATCATAATAACAATGGAAAGCAATGTTAATTGTGAAGCTGTTTTTGAACTTACACCAAAGTCAGAACCGCCACAAGATGAATTAGCGGAACCAACCACAAAAGATACTAAAATTATTACTTTTGAAGACCAAACGGTGGAATTAACCATGCTGGATGAAGTAAGTTCAATAAATACTTTAGGCGAAGAAATTACCACCGATGCCAAGTTTGTAGGCGGTATTTCGATTGAAGGAGAAGATTTTGAGATTGAAGTACAGCCTAAAG
>JAUCGL010000042.1 GCA_030378105.1 Candidatus Halobeggiatoa sp. HSG11
TAAAGACAACTTCTTTATTAAGAACAACATTTTAAAATAAGAGATAACTTTGATGGTTTTTAAAAAAGTTCAAAAAACAATAGTTACTACTGACAAAAAACAGGTAGCAGAAGAAGAAATATTGAATGAACAAAAAATCGTGAATTATGATACTAGAGAATACCCGGTTGAAGTTATTGTTCAAAAATATGTGGAAGGTAAAGAAGATGATGAAAATGAACTTTTTGTTCCTAACTATCAAAGAGAATTTACTTGGGATAAAAAGAGACGCTCAAAGTTTGTTGAATCGGTTATGTTAGGTTTACCCATTCCTTATATTTTTACGGCTGATCGTGGTGAGAGGTTTGAAATAGTTGATGGTTCACAACGAATACGAACACTAGCTGATTTTTTAAATAATAAATTAACCTTAGAAGGTTTAGAAAAATTAAAGTCCTTAAATGGATTAACTTATGGCGATTTAATTTTATCTCGCCAACGACGTTTCAATAGAAAAACATTAAGAATGATTGAGCTGACAGAAAAGGCAGATGCAAATGTCAGACGAGATATATTTGAGAGAATTAATACTGGTAGTGATATTCTAAAAGATATGGAAGTTAGAAAGGGAGTTTTTGCCGGGCCATTTTACGACTTTATTTCTGAATGTGCTAAGAATGAAAAGTTCTTGAAATTGTGTCCAATTAGCAAAATACGTGCGGATAGAGAAGAAGTTGGAGAACTGATTTTGAGATTTTTTGCTTATTCAGAAAATTATCTCAAATTTGAGCATCGTGTAAACACATTTTTAGACAATTACATTAAGGAGAAAAAAGCTCATTTTGAAAGTGATGCACTTCAGCAAAATTTTGAAAATATGTTGGATTTTGTTGAGAAGTATTTTCCCTATGGTTTTAAAAAATCAGAAAAGGCAACTACTACGCCGAGGGTACGCTTTGAAGCAATATCAGTAGGGGTGCATCTTGCTTTACAAAAAAAACCTGATTTGGTTCCTCCTGAAATAGATTGGTTAGATTCTGAAGAATTTAAGGTACACACCCGATCTGATGGAAGTAATTCTCGTCCAAAAGTTAAAGCCAGAATTGAATTTGTTAGGGATAAATTATTGGATAAGAAATAAATCATGATTGATACTTTACAAGATTTCAATAGACGGGTGGACGAGATTGAAATATATTTTAATTTTTTAGAAGATATAGTAAATAAAACACCTAAGTTGTTTTATCCAGATACCAAAGAATACAAACCTATTGCCCAAGAAATGACTAAGATATTAAAAGCCAATGGATTTTTGCTGCTTTATAATCTTGTTGAATCTTCTTTTAAAAAGGCAATTGAGGAAATATATGTTGAATTAGACAACAAAAATGTGACTTATGAAGATATTCGTGAAGAACTAAAAAAAGTGGTACTCAAAAATTTCAAGGATTGTAACACTGATAAGTTGTTATTATCAAAGGTAACTAATATTTCAATAGATATTGTTTCAAAGTGTTTTGACTCTGAAAAAATTATTTCTGGGAATCTTGATGCTAGGAAAATAAAAGATTTTGCAAAAAATTATGGTTTTTCGTATGAAACAAATGCAAGAATCACAAAAAATGGTAGCGAGTTAGAAACTGTAAAGATTAAGCGAAATGATCTAGCACATGGTATATTTTCTTTTTGTGATTGTGGAAAAGATTATACAATTGAAGACCTTTTGAAAATAAAGCAAGAAGTTATTTCTTATTTGAGGGAAATACTACAAAATATTGAACGATATATCAATACTGAATCCTATCGAAAGAGCAATGAAACTTAGTAGATATTATACCTATTTAACATAACTGATTTATTTAAAAAAAACAAATCAAATACTTATGATTTAATCAGTATAATATCTAATGTTTAAATTAGCAAATAATATGATTATTAAATTGTAAAAAGTAAATTTTCACTGATCATGCAAATATTTGTTATTTATTGAGTTTATTATTATCAATAGAATCCGTTATAATCAGAAAGATTTGTTGTTAACGAAAAATATATACAAATTAAAAATCTTTTTTAAGGTTCTGTTTTTAATAATTTTATTTGAATTTAAAATACCAAGTTTATATTTTAATGTTAGCAATTCCTTAAAACAATTTTAAATCCCAGAGGTTATTTATGAAATACAACATAAGTTTTAACATACTGCTTAGTTTAACCCTATTAGCCAGCAATTCACTTATGGCAGCCAGTTTTAACTGTGGCAAAGCGGCAACAGAAATCGAACATTTGATTTGCGATGATCCAATACTTAATGATGCCGATTCAAAATTAGGTAAAGCTTATAAAAAGCTGCGTAGGGTTCTATCAAAAGCGGAAACTAAGTTACTTGTAGAAGAGCAACGTAGTTGGCTAGAAAAAAGAGATTTAGAGTTAATTAATTGTAGTGAATTAGATTGTGAAGTTCGTTTTTATGAAATAAGGATTAAACAACTTGGGCCAGTTGCAAAGGCTGGATTTAATTGTAAAAAAGCCAAAACTAGCCCTGAGAAAAAGATTTGTGCTAGTCGTTTGTTAAAACACGCTGATGGACGTTTGAATAGTCTGTACAAACTGGTTAAACAGCCATCTCCAGAATTTATTCAACAACAACGTGACTGGATAGCAGTTCGTAATAGTAGATTAAATTCATCTGATTGTGACAAAAAATGTGTTTGGCAATTTTATCAAGAACGTACAGAGGCTTTAATTAATCAGGTCTATTTTAAAACTGCCATCCATAACCTAGAAGAAGACTTATAATTCTTTCTTTATCAACCAAAGGACTGTCGTAAACATCGTCTCCAAGGCTTTCATATTCAACTGCCATGAACAGATTAGAACGTTTGCTTAAGGAATAGATTATATCCAACGAAGCAATGTAGTTCATGGTACTTTCACCAATGTAAGCCGGTCGATCAGTCCTAGCTTGAGTTGGATTAACACCATAATAATGGTTCACTAAATTTTCACTTTGCCATCTTAAACCTAAATTTGGAGTTAAAATTAATTTTTTATCAGTTAATATAAAAGTACGACTGATTGAGGCTATGACTTCACGTCCTTCACTCTTATGCACTATATCATTTAATACTGACAAATTGAAGTCAAATAAACCTTGTTTCCAAACCATGTCAATGCCGGCATCTAAAGTAAAATCACGATCCCCCATACCATTTAAAATATAACTATCATCAGCATCAAAACCTTCCAAGCGAGGAGTTATAAGTAAATCAAGTCTGCCGCTTGTTCCTTCAGCTATTCGATAACCTACTTTTAGGCCATCAATAAAAAAATTTCCACGCCTCATAACCAGATAAGGCAAAGGCAAAATTCTGGTATTAACATCTTTATACGGTTCATTACGCAAGATAACCTTCGAGCCAGCAATACCATGCCAACCATCATCAACTTTTTGATAAGGGGCAGCCAACAGTACAGGGCTTAATCCTAATATGAACATGCTAATAAATTGGTAAAAAGCTCTCATATTCAACCTCAAACTATTTAAAAATTTTTTTTAACTACTATAATATTCGACATGGTTAGGTTTAACCAAACTCAAAAATATGTAATCATATATTCTATCCATTTTCACCTAATAAAGTAAATGAAATGACAAATTTATTCGCCTTAATTTTAATGATTTTAATGCTAACTTCTTGTGCTACGGACAGTGAACCAAGTACAAAATCATCCTCTAATCAATGTCCAACTAACATAACTGCAAAAATTAATTCCCAACCTATTTCAGTAAATGCACCAAATCCTTTTGATGGTTTATCTAATCCGGGGATGAATATTTTTGATGAAAAACTAAATATAGGATTAATCACCAAAGAAATAGGATTATTTGAATTATTTGATTTTCCAATTAAAAACTTAAATGCTGGTACTTATTCTGGAAACCAGTTTAGCTTAAATTTGCTGCGACAAGGGAAAACTTGCAAACATAATAAGCAAAATTCTAAATTTATTATCAAACAATATGATACCACGACTGGAAACCTAGACGGTTGTTTTTTTGGTAAATTAAATTGTGGTAATGAAATTATTGAAATAAACGCTTATATTTCTGGTACAGTTTATTAATTATGCCACATTTATCAGTATTAATACCAATTTATAATGAAGCCGATAATCTTATTCCGCTAATAAATGAGATTCGGGCTGCTTTGGATGATGTAATAGATTATGAACTTATTTATGTTGATGACGGCAGTACTGATAATAGTTGGCAAATTTTAAAGTCTATTGATTTCGATAAATTACGAGTTATCCATCATCAGCGTAGTTATGGGCAAAGTGTAGCGGTGGTGACTGGTGCAAAAGCCGCTTGCTCCGAATGGATTGTCACCTTAGATGGTGATGGTCAGAACGATCCAGCCGATATTCCACATTTGTTAGCAGCCCGCACTGATAACCCACAAGCCAAAATGATTATTGGTCAACGGCGAGTTAGACAAGACAACTGGTTTAAACGCAAAGCTTCTTATATCGCCAACAAAGTACGACGTTTTTTATTACATGACGATACATTAGATACTGGTTGTGGCCTGAAATTATTTACTCGTTCAGCTTTTTTAGAACTACCACATTTTAACCATATTCATCGTTTTTTACCAGCCTTGTTTTTACGTAATGGTTATAAAGTCATTTCGTTAAAAGTTAATCATCGTCCTCGTTGCAAAGGAAAATCTAAGTATGGAATATTTGACCGTTTAGGGGTTGGCATTGTTGATATATTGGGAGTTATGTGGCTACAAAGACGATCCTGTAAAGCAGAAATTATTGAGGAGATTAAATGAGTAGTGAAACTATATGGCTAATAATTGGCTTTACTGGCCAAGTTTTTTTTTCCATGCGATTTTTAATTCAATGGTGGCAAAGTGAACGCCAAAAAAAGAGCGTTATTCCAATTGAATTTTGGTATTTTAGTATTTTAGGAGCTACTACTTTACTATCTTATGCTATTTATCGTGCTGACCCAGTTTTTATTTTAGGCCAATCAACTGGTCTATTTATTTACTTACGTAATTTGCATTTAATAAAAAACTCGACACAGGAAAGCTAAATGCAGCGTATTATTCGTTTTTTTGGAGAATGGGCTGGTTTATGGCTTTTGTTAATACTTATTCCTATAGTAAGCAGAACCTTAATCCAAATTGATGAAACCCGTTATGTAAGTGTTGCGTGGGAAATGTGGGTACAAGGAAACTGGTTAGTACCTTATTTAAATGGTGAAGCCTATCATCACAAACCACCATTATTATTTTGGCTAATCAATTTAGGTTGGGGAGTTTTTGGGGTTAATGAATGGTGGCCACGTTTAATTCCCGGTTTATTTTCCTTGGGCAATTTATTTTTAGCTGCTCATATAGCCCGTATTTTATGGCCAAGGCAACCTAGAATTGTTCGTTGGGTTCCATTTATCTTATTGAGCAGTATGTTGTGGTGTGTATTTACCGGCATAACTATGTTCGATATGTTACTGACTTTTTTCAATTTACTAGGCATAATTGCAATTTTACAAAAACGCTGGGGACTGTTGGGCATAGCAATTGGGTTGGGTGTGCTTACCAAAGGCCCAGTTATTTTATTAAATCTATTGCCAGTCGCATTATTGATGCCTTGGTGGTCAAACAATATAAATCTAACCAGACATTATTTAAGTTTAGTTGCCAGCATAATTATAGGAGCTTTAATCGCTTTAACTTGGGCTATTCCAGCCGGTTTGCTTGGTGGTGAAGAATATCGACAAGCTATCTTTTTTGGCCAAACTGCTAATCGTTTAGTTAATTCCTTCGCTCATCAACAGCCAATCTGGTGGTATTTAGTTTGGTTCCCACTTGCATTGTTTCCATTATCATTTTGGTTACCAACTTGGCGTGGTTTATCACAATTACCTAAATATTGGCATGATACCGGAGTGCGTTTTTGTATAATTTGGTTTGTTCCAGTTTTTGTTAGTTTTTCCCTGATAAGTGGCAAGCAATTACATTATTTATTACCAGTTTTACCGGCTTTAGCCTTATTATTAGCCTATTTGTTAGAAAAAATATCGGTTCCTAAACAACGTTGGAATGCAGTTTTACCGGGTATTACTATAATTTTCTTAGGTTTTGTATTTTTAATTGTACCTTTTTTATTGTCCATAACTCGTTTACCCCAATGGGTAGCAAATATTCCGTTACCAGTCTCCATAGCATTAATTGTATTAGGTGGAATTTTAGTAGGAAGACAATCAGACAAATTTAACAAAAGGTTAATTGTACTCAGCACTGTGACAGTTTTAGTGAGTTTAATTGTTCCTCTAACAATCTTACAAGCTGGCGGACAGGCATATGATTTACGCAAAATAAGCAAGCAAATTAATGAATTTCAACAAAATGATACCACTCTAGCTCATTTCGGTGATTATCATGGTCAATATCATTTTTTAGGCCGCTTAAAGAATAATTTGAAAATTGTGGATGAATACGATATTTGTCCTTGGTTGACTGAAAACCCGGACAGCAAATTGATAGTTTATTTCGCTCGTGGCTACAAGGATTTAATGCAACATGCAGATTATGTACAAGCTTACCGTTCCAAACATGTGGGAATTATTGATGGTCAACTTATTCATAGTGTTTGTGTGAAAATGATGCTTTAACTTGATTTTTTGATTGCTACACAAAAGAACAACTTGAGATTGAAGGAGTTGATGTATTTTTGCGGAAGCACGCCTATTATTGCTTAATTAGATATGAATAAATAAATTTATGTCATTAAAATAAGGAGTTCAAAGCGAAGCTTTGTTGGTAATAAATTGACTATTGCAACGTATTTATAATTACTCAAGAACATACAAAGCTTTGCTTTGGACTCCAACTTCATAAATCATGTTCAACAGATTATTCGTAATATAGCATTTCCCGATTAAATAGATTACAGTAATACAAAATAAATAATTGATATTTTTTGTAGAATTTAATTAATAATTAACCATTCATAATTAATAATTACTATATATAGTTCTATGTTAAGGAAAGATGTCTATAGACATTCATAAAATACATTCGTGTGATACCTGCGATGTTTTGAAAACCTCGTAGGTTTATTAAGTGACATTATTTATCTGAAAAACTATAATATATATTCTGCATCTATTCTTGAATAAAATTTTCCAAATCCCCCAATAAGAGATTATTATGCCAAAAAAATTACCAGTTGCGACCACTATTGACCCAATAACAATTGGTTCCAAGCAACCATCTGCATCTGATGTTAAAATTGTTGGAGGACGTGGTTATGATTTACGCCAACCTATACCAGTTAAATATACTGAAGTTCGAGACCGTTTTTTATCAGCTCGTAAAAATTTTTGGGTTCCTAATGAAATCCCAATGGGTGAAGATAAGCTTCAATGGAATACGGAACAGTTGACCGAAGCAGAAATGTGGTTGTTTAAAACTAATATTTCTTACTTGACTGCTGGCGATAATATGGTTCCAGACAACCTGATTAACGTGATATTTAAACATATAACAGCCAATGAAATGCGGCAATATTTTCGCTGGATAATGGCTGAGGAAGCTAACCATATTGAATCTTATGTTTTTATCTTGGAATCATTTGGCTTAGATGAAAAGGGGCAAGGTCAAATCTATGAATTATATCAAGATATGCCTGAGTTGGTAGAAAAAGTTAATTGGAATCTTGACTTTACTATCAATTCTGTTAATTCTGAAGCTCCACTTGGTTCGCCGGAAGCTATCAAGGCTTTGTTGGAGGATTTAATTAGTTATTACATATTTGAATATATGTTCTTTCCACTTGGTTTTGCTCAAATTTTTGCATTGGCTCGGAAAGGTAAATTAAGAAATACTGCTCAGCAATATAGTTATATTTGGAGAGATGAAACCTTGCATTCTACCAATGGATTATGGTTAATTCATCAAATTATCAAAGAAAATCCTAAAGTTTGGGACGCTACTTTGCAAGAGCGAGTACGAGAGATAATCGCACAAGCAGTTGATTTAGAGGAAAAACATGCTGCTGTTGTCATGCCGGATGGTGGTATTGTTGGATTGCCAATCAAAACTTACATTAAATTTGCTAAGTTTATAGCTAACAATGTTTGTGATAATTTAGGACTTAAGCATCTATATCGGGTCAAACAACATCCTATGGCTTGGATAAGTGAATATGAGCTTAATCAAGAGGTTAATTTCTTTGAAGGTCGAGTCAGAGAATATCAAACCGGAAGCCAATTAGATTGGGATTGATGTGAATTAAGAACAAAAATGTTATAATTTTTATAGCGATTATATTTTTTATATGGATTGTTGGTAAAAATATTTCTAATTATAACGGACTTTGTTGATAAAAAAGATTAATTCATATAAAACTATAACCGTAGGGTCGGTGAAGTGAAAACGTAACCGACCATTAAACATTGATTAGCTCTTATCTTAATGGTCGGTTTCACTTCGTTACACCGACCCTACAAGTATTTGTTAATTAATAAATTTATTATTATCAACAGAATCCGTTATAATCAAAAATATTTGATGTTCATTTTCTCTTCATCACTACTAATTTTTAAGAGAGAAATGAACAATAACATAATTTTATAGGAACAATAAACATGTTTGAAATGATATCTTTTATGTTGGCTGGAATAATACTTTATTTTGTATCAGATGAAATATTAAATCGAATTGAAATTTATCAAGGTAAACGTCTTAAAAACAGAAGTGTTATATTTTTTGTTATTATTCTTGTCCTATCAATGGGTTCATTCGCCTTGCTTGATAACTTTATTAAATAGTTTTTCTTATGCAAAACGATTCTCAACATATATTTTTAACCAAACGTTATGCTTTGGCTGTAGCTATTATTAGCATTTTTGTTACGTTGACTTTTATAAGCATGTATATGTTTTTAAATGTACAGAGTAATTATGCAGCTACTATTAATATAAGTGGCAAACAACGAATGTTGTCGCAACGTATTGCTTTGTATGCTAATAATTTAATTTATTATGAAGCAAATAATTGTCAACTATATGAGAAAGATGTAACTACTTTAATCAAAACAATTGATTTAATGCAGAATGTTCATAATGCTTTGTTGCACGGTAATAAATCATATACTGATGCTACTAACTTAGATTTATCCAAAGCCATTTCTGATATATATTATCAACCTCCTTTCAAATTAGATGAGATGGTTAATAAATTTTTAACCCATGCTCGTGTCATAACAAATATACCCTGTGGTACTTTATCTAAAAGTGATCCAGATTTATTAGTTCTATCTGATATGGCTAAAAATAATTTATTAATTGGACTCAATGCAATCGTCACCGAATATCAAAAAGAAAGTGAAGCTAATGTGTCTCTCATCGTGCAAACTAAGGCTATGTTATGGATATTCACTTTATTTGTTTTATTCTTAGAAGTTATGCTTATATTTCGCCCAATGGTACGTTATGCGGTGGACAAAGCTAAAAAATTAAGAGAACAAAATGATGAATTAAAACAAGCTAAAATATTGGCAGAACAAGCGGCTAGAGCTAAAACTGATTTCTTAGCAACTATGAGCCATGAAATTCGCACGCCATTAAATGGTGTGGTTGGCATGACTAATTTGTTGCTTAATACTTCCTTAACCGCTCAACAGCGTGAATTTGTTGACACAATACGTTTAAGCAGTGATACGTTGTTGACTGTGATTAATGATATTTTAGACTTTTCAAAAATTGAGTTGGGACGAATAGTTTTAGAAGAAGAACCACTTGAAATTAGGACATTTATTGAAGAAACTTTTGACCTTTTTGCAGCTAAAGCTCTTAATAAAAATCTTGAATTATTATATTTGGTTAATGATGAGGTACCGAGTTGGATCAGAGGGGATGCTACTAGAATTCGACAAATTTTAGCTAATCTTATTAATAATGCAATAAAATTTACTGAACATGGAGAAGTTTTTGTATCGGCTGAATTAAAATCTAAAGTAGAAAAAAATATTGAACTATTAATAACTGTTACTGATACTGGAGTTGGGATTCCCAAAAACAAACTCAATAAGTTATTTAAGGCTTTTTCTCAAGTTGATTCCTCTGTAACACGAGAATATGGTGGCACTGGTTTGGGGTTGGTTATCAGCAAACGTTTATGTGAACTGATGGGAGGCAAAATTTGGGTTGAAAGTGAGGTTGATGAAGGTTCAATATTTTCTTTTACCTTGCAAGTAGCAATTTGTGATGCTCCTAAATCAATGTTTGAACCCAAAATTGAGTTATTACAAGGCCAACATGTTTTAGTAGTTGATGACAATGTCAATAATCAACGGATTTTAAATCATTTATTACATAGTTGGAATTGTTCAACAAGTACTGTTGGTTCTGGGAAAAAAGCTTTAGCTTGGTTACAACATGATAATAAATGTGATGTAGCTATTATAGATAGGTATATGCCAGAAATGGATGGAGTCCAATTAGCTCAAGCCATTCATGAAATGCCAAATCGACAAGAGTTACCTCTAATAGTATTAACAACTATTGATGAATTGGAGAATAGTCTAGAAAAAAGTAAATTGCTATTCCAAGCTTCTATATGCAAGCCAATTAAGCAAGCCCATCTGTTGAATATGCTTAATTATGTGTTAACTGGAGTAAAAAATAAGCGTCGAGTTAAGACAACTAAAATAGATACTTCGTTAGCCAAGCGTTTACCATTGCGTATCTTATTGGCTGAAGATGATATTATTAATCAAAAAATAAGTTTATTAACTTTGGAAAAGATGGGTTATAGCATAGATGTTGCTAATAATGGCTTAGAGGTCTTAAGTGCTTTAAAAGAGAATTTTTATGACATTATTTTGATGGATTTGCATATGCCACAGATGGATGGTTTGACTGCAACTAAAGCTATAGTCGAGAAATATCCTGTATCTGAACGGCCTAAAATAATCGCTACTACGGCAAGTGCTATGTATAATGTTCGAAAACAATGTGTTGAGGCTGGGATGGATGATTATATGACTAAGCCTTTGCAGTGGCGAAATTTGGAAAATATTTTAGAAAAATGGGGAAAGGTTGATGGTTGAGTTAAGGCTCGTATGATGCATAAATGACCTTCCCCAGCCGATTTTATCGCTAATGAGTTAGTGCTTGAGGTTGATTTAAAAACTGAAGTTAAAGAAGCTAAAACAGTGGATTGGACAAGTTGTCGGCCGGATTTATTGGCTAGTAATATTTAAACGTTTGAACAGGATTTAACGGATTAAAGGATGGACAGGATGAAACAAAACTATAGTTTTTCAGATAAATAATTTCACAAAAACCTACGAGGTTTCACACGAATGTATTTTTATGAATGTCTATAGCTTGTGAATTTATCCTGAAAATCCTGATTCAGACATTATTGAATTGCCATAACTTTCTGGTTAGCAGTATTAATCAAACTCAACAACTCAGCATTAGAATATTGCATTCCAGTAGCTATATTCTTGCTCAAAGCAGATAGATAACTCTGTAAGTCCTCCAAATTACTTGGATTAGCTGGACAAGCTAAATTATTCAGTCGGAATCCATGCCAACAGACCACACCATTAGGTGGACATTTGCTTTTACCATAACCTTGTTTCCTTAGTTGCATTCCAACCCATTGAATAGTCCGAGCTTCACATTTATTCTGCAAACACCAACCTTGATAAACTTACATAAATATCTCTGGCTCTTTCCTTATTAGTTGAATCTGGAATAAAACAATCGCCAATAAAATTCTCAAAAGTCTTCTGCTCAACTTTACCTTTCAGTTGTTGATTAGTTGGAATAGAATATTGGCCAGTTTTGCGGATGCTTGGGAGGACTTCACGAGTTACCCATTTACGAAATGGTTTAGCTTTTGGTTTATTACTTCTGATAACTAAAAGGTAAAATCCAGATTCGTCAACACACAGTATATCTTGCTCACCACCAAGGGTATAAACTTTTCTTAGACCCTTTTCATCAGCATCTAAAACCCTACAAGCTACCGAAACGTTAGAATGTTGTAATACACTGCAAATATCCTTTGCAACAAACCAAGGATTACCATTTTCATCAAGTAAAACACGTATCTGGTTATTTTCAAACTGAAATGGCATCAACTCATTAGGTGTTGGTGTATTAGTTTGAAATTTCTGCTTTTTAGCTTCATCAACAGCCGTTTTAAAATCAATATCAAACCATTCACCTTGTTGTCGATATTCAGCAAAGTGTTTGTGGAGATGGCGTTCAATTTTACTGGCATTTAAACAGAGTGGGGATATATGTTGCTTAACAACTTTTGTACCGGTGGCTTTGGCTATTTCAGTGATACGTCTTTTGGGACATGCACTACGGCCTATTTTGATTAGACCACCTTTGGCTTTGACGATATAAATATGGGATAACATGGATTGCTCCAATTTGGTAGCAGTCTGCTATACTGTTTGCATGGCAAGACTAGCGATGATAGTTAATTGTCTTGGCTTGGGGTTGTTAATGTTAAACGACCCTAAGCTACTTAACAGTTATTTAACCAGAAAATTATATGATTTGCAACTATTTGAGAGTTATTTTGAACATGGTTTAACGGATTAAATGTCTGAATCAGGATTCATAATATTATAGGATTTTCAGGATTAAAACCATATTGTTGATGTTTTTGCCTTTATCCTGTTAATCTTTAAATCCGGTAAATCCTGATTCAGATAATTTTAAAAGGAAAAATAAAATGAAATACCTATTAACAATCCTCTTATTAATAACTACCCTGTCCTCCAACGCCGAAGTCATCACAGACAGCACACTCGGTCAAAATATCAACCTACCCGGCCCTGATTTTCAAATTGGTGCTGACTTAGGTCAACAACACGGCAGCAATCTCCTCCACAGCTTCCAAGATTTCAATTTAAACAGTTCAGAATCAGCAACTTTTTCTGGGCCAAATTCAGTGCAAAATATCATCAGTCGAGTAACTGGTGGCAATCCTTCTAACATTGATGGTTTAATCCGTTCGACAATTCCCAATGCAGATATGTATTTTCTTAACCCGTATGGAATTATGTTCGGGCCAAATGCAAAATTGGATGTGCAAGGAAGTTTTCATGCAAGTACTGCTGATTATTTGCGTTTGGGAGAAAATGGACGATTTGATGCTCGTTATCCGGGAGATAGTTTATTGACCGTTGCACCAATTGAGGCGTTTGGTTTTTTGACTAACAATCCTGCCAGCATTGAATTAAACGATAGCAAATTATCTGTTTCAGAAGGTAAAACTTTATCACTCATTGGAGGTAATTTAAATGGCAATGGAACTCATTTTTCAACAGGTGAAAAACAAGGTATTGAAATATTAGAAAAAATGTCAGTTAGTTTATCAGCTGAATCTGGACGTATCAATCTTGCAAGTGTTGCCTCCAATGGGGAAGTTATACCAACTACAACTGGATTAGATTTTTCTGAATTGTTCCAAGGTGGACAGATAAATCTTGATCATTCATTGTTAGATACAAGCGGTAATGGGAAAGGGCAAATTTTTATCAAGGGTGGCGATATAGATATGTTCACCAGTTGGGCATTTATTCATATATTAGGCGAACATTCAAATTCTTTTATGCAAATTCAAGCAGATAATTTAAGATTGGAGGCAAGTGGAATAATATCATTAAGTGGCGGTGCTGGAAAATCGGCTGATATTGATATTAAAATATCTGGCATAATTGAAATGCTACCTGATCAAAATGATATTTTTTCTGAAAATAGTACGATAGAAACTGATTCTTATGGCATCAGTGATTTTGGAAATATCAAGCTAGAAGCAAAACAACTTAGTTTGGAAGGTGGTTCGCAAATAGGTTTGAGCTTGTCAGAAAATAGTACTACTTCAATAAAAATTGTAGATACATTACGTATTTCTGGCCAACATCCTGATTATAATTTGCCAAGTGGAATCTTTAAAACTGCCCAAAGATTACGAACCAAATCCGAGAAAGATAGTCTGCTTGAAATAGAAGCTAACAGAATTGAAATTTTAGACGGTGGGCAAATAAGTGTGCTAACAGTTGCTTCGGGAAATGGTGGAACTGTTGTTGTCAAAGCAAAAGAACTGATTGTTTCTGGAATTCTTAAATCTTATACAGGTAAAAATGGCAATTTTATAGCCCTTCCTTCAGCTATTGGAGCTCAGTCACTAGCTCTACCAACATCTGTAAAAGACAATAAAGCCGGAGATTCTGGCAATATTGTGATAGAAGCAGAAAATATTTGGTTACGAAATGGTGGACAGATAACTAATACAACTCGTAGTGATGGTAAAGGTGGGTATATTGAACTTATAACTAATGAATTAATAGCTGAAGGTCAACAAAAAACTGGTAATTTTACTTTTAATAGTGGTTTAGCCAGTAATTCGCTGAGTGAGGAAGCAAATGCTGGCAATGCTGGCAATATAAAATTGCAGGCTAATAGAATTATTTTAAAAGATAATGCAGAAATTGCTACTACTACCGCTAATGCAACCGGGGGAAATATCATGATAACAATTCCCAATTTGGTTTATTTACAAGATGGCTCTATCACAACCAGTGTACAAGGTGGCAGTGGTGATGGCGGTAATATTTTGATTGAAAATCCACAATTAATAGTTCTGAACAGCAAAGGCCAAATCAAAGCCCAAGCCGATGCTGGACATGGTGGCAACATCAACCTCAAGTCAGACCATTTAATCACATCTCCCAATAGCCAAATCAGTGCCTCATCAAGACTCGGTTTAGACGGCAACGTTAAAATTGAATCTCCAGATATGGACATAGAAGGAGCCTTAGTCACCTTAAAAGGAGAATTTAAAGAAGCCAGTGATCAAATTAAGCGGCCTTGTAGTATGCGTGGCAGTAGCTTTTTTGTTAAGAAAATTAACGGTAGTCCTCAAACTCCTTATGATTATCAACCAGCACAATATTTACCTGAAATTGATAATAAAGTTAAAACTGTTTCCAAAAATTCAGGTGAGAAACTAGCTTTCTCAACTTGTAAAAAATGATTTATCTCACCTCGTTCCCACATGCCATGTGGGAATGCCTTCTGCAACGCTCTGCGTTGCGGGATGCAGAGCGTCCCTGACTGCATTCCCAACGGGACGTTGGGAACGAGAAAAAAGGCAAAATATGGTTTATGGTTTTAATCCTGAAAATCCTTAAATCCTGCAAATTCTGATTCAGACAATTTAATAGGAAAACAAAATGAAATATTTACCAATAGCATCTTTATTAATCATCACCCTGTCCACCAACGCCGAAATCATCACTGATGGCACACTTGGCCAAAATATTAATCTACCCGGCCCAGATTTTCAAATTGATGCCGATTTAGGCCAACAACATGGCGGCAATCTGTTCCATAGCTTCCAAGACTTTAATTTGAATAGTTCAGAATCAGCAACTTTTTCTGGGCCAAACAGTGTTCAGAATATTCTCAGTCGTGTAACGGGCGGCAATCCTTCCAATATTGATGGTTTGATTCGTTCGACAATTCCCAATGCCGATATGTATTTCCTTAATCCCTATGGAATTATGTTTGGGCCTAATTCAAAATTAGATGTACAAGGTTCTTTCCATGCCAGCACCGCAGATTATTTAAGGTTGGGAGAAAATGGGCGGTTTGATGCACGCAATCCGGGTGATAGTTTGTTGACTGTTGCGCCTGTTGAGGCATTTGGTTTTTTAACAGATACACCAGCCTCTATTACCACGCAAGACAGCGTTTTATCAGTTTCTAATGGCAAAACTTTATCATTGATTGGTGGGGATTTAGAGTTGAATGGTAGTTCATCAGTGACATTTGATGAAGGGAATTTTAAGGCAATGGAAGCTACTTCTAAACTGACTGCTAAAGCTGGGCGGATTAACTTGGTTAGTATGAATTCCGGTGAACTAATTAACCAAGATTTTAAATTAAGCGGTAAAGGTGGCGACATAACTCTTAATAAAACCTTACTTGAAACCAGTGGTGAAAATAGTGGCTCTGTTTTTATTCGTGCTGGAAAGCTAGTTATGCAAAAAGCTGTTATTCAAGCTAACACATTAGGTAATCAAGATGGTCAAGAAATTAATATAGAAATAGCTGAATCTATTGATATAAGTGGTAATATGCAATCTATATTGAGCAAAACCTTTGCCACTGGTAAAGGTGGTGATATTAATATTGTAACTCCAAACCTAACAGTTAACGGTAGCATCATTGACCTTTCATCATTTGCAGAAGGCAACGGTGGTGACATAAAAATTCACACTACAAGAACTGAATTTATTCATGGCGGTGCAAGTGAAAGCAATTCTTTTGGTAAAGGGAAAGGTGGTAATTTTTTCCTAGAAGCTGAAGAATCTTTATCCGTTTTAGGTCAACGTAAAGGAACTCTTATAGGAAATAATTTTAAATACATAGATTTTCCTTCCAAAATATCAACAAGTGGTTATGGTGGTTATGGAGGAGATTTATTTGTTAAAACAAGTAATTTAAATGTAGTAGCAGGTTCTATTTCAGCACCTACTTTTGGCAAAGGTAATGCTGGTAATCTAACAATCCAGACAGATAATCTCAGTATAAGTGAAGGTGCTTTTATTGCCAGTAGTAGTGCTGGAACTGGAGACTCAGGGACCGTCAATCTTACCGTTAAAGATACATTATCTTTATTTGGTAGAAGGAAAAATTCATATTTTTTACCAAGTGGTATGGAGGCTAAAGATAATCAAAGTGCTATTGTTACTTTTGCATTGAGTGGAGGTAATGGTGGTGATATTTTTATCTCTGCTGGTAAAATCAAGATATATGATGAAGGTATTATTACCAGTTCAACAGTCAATATAGCCGAACATAGTGGTGACATAAGTATTGAAACTGATAGTTTACATCTATCTAAAGGTGGACAAATAAACAGTAGTAATGGTTTTCTGTTCGGGAGATTATTTCTTTCAGGTCCTGCCAATAGCGGTTCTACAGATATTAAGGCCAAAAGTATTGATATAATTGGTGATGATTTATTAACTGGTATTTTTAGTGACACCTATACTACTGGGCAAGGAGGCAATATTTCGATACAAGCAAATAATTTAACTATTAATGAAGCAGGTGCTATTTCGGCAAGAGGTGATAGTACCGGTAATGCAGGTCAAATAACTGTACAAGCTGATAATATTTATTTAACTAATCAAGGAAATATTAGCACTAAAGCTGAAAATGCTGCTGGTGGCAATATACTGATTAATCCACCACGTTTGTTGTATTTACAAAAAGGTGAAATAACTACAAGCGTTGGTTTTGGTAAAGGTAAAGGTGGTGATATAGATATTTCCAATCCTCAATTTACATTGTTGAATCAAAGCCAAATAAAAGCCCAAGCCGATGCTGGACATGGTGGCAACATTAACCTCAAATCAGACCATTTAATTTCATCCCCCAATAGCCAAATCAGTGCTTCTTCAAGACTTGGTTTAGACGGCAACGTAACAATTGAATCTCCAGATATGGACATAGAAGGAGCCTTAGTCACCTTAAAAGGAGAATTTAAAGAAGCCAGTGACCAAATTAAGCGGCCTTGTAGTATGCGAGGTAGCAGCTTCACAGTTCAGAAAATTGCTGGCAGTCCTCAAACTCCTTATGATTATAAACCAGCACAATATTTGCTTGAAATTGATAAAAAAGTTAAAACTGTTTCCAAAAAAACTGATGAGAAATTAGCTTTTTCAACTTGTAAACGAAAGAAAATTGAGTGAAATGTTATCTCGTTCCCAACGGTTCACTGCCATTAAGTTAAGGGAATTGGTTTGGGTAACCACAAGGGATTACCCCTACAAATCATCATTTAACGTAGGGGCAATCCTTTATGGTTGCCTTTAACGCAAATGGCAGTGATTATGTAGGGTGGGTAGGAACGAAGTGGAAACCCACCGAACCTTCAAAATGGTGGATTTCATTTCATTCTATCCACCCTACATTTGTTACTTTTAACTTATGTATAACGATGAGACGAGACGTTGGGAACGAGAAAGGATTAACAGGATAAAGGCAAAATATGGTTTATGGTTTTAATCCTGAAAATCCTTAAATCCTGCAAATTCTGATTCAGACAATTTAATAGGAAAACAAAAATGAAATATTTACCAATAACATCTTTATTAATCATCACTCTATCCTCCAATGCCGAAGTCATCACCGATGGCACACTTGGACAACAACAAAACCTACCCGGCCCCAACTTCCAAATAACTTCAAATCAAGGCCAACAACACGGCGGCAACCTCTTCCACAGCTTTCACGATTTCAACTTAAACAGTTCAGAATCAGCAACATTTTCTGGACCAAATTCAGTGCAAAATATCTTAAGTCGTGTGACAGGTGGCAATCTTTCTAATATTGATGGTTTGATTCGTTCGACAATTCCCAATGCCGATATGTATTTTCTTAATCCATATGGAATTATGTTTGGGCCAAATGCAAGATTAGATGTACAAGGCTCTTTCCATGCCAGCACCGCCGATTATCTGCGATTGGGAGAAAATGGGCGGTTTGATGCTCGTTATCCGAGTGATAGTTTGTTAACGGTTGCTCCGATTGAAAGTTTTGGCTTTTTGACTGATTCTCCAGCAAATATGACCTTGCAAGATAGCATTCTATCGGTTGGCGAAGGAAAAACTTTATCAATAATTGGCGGTGATTTAGATTTAATTGGTAATACACCACCAATAACGGATGAAAATGCTCCAAATTTCCAAATTATAATAACATCTGCAGATTCAGAGATATCTGCAAGTTCTGGGTATATAAATCTTGCCAGCGTGGCTTCCAAAGGAGAAATAGTCTCTAACAAATCAGAATTAAACAAAGGTGATACTTTGGGAGGTCAGATTAGGATTAATAAAACTTTTATAAGTGTCAATGGTCAAGGGGATGGACGCATTTCTATTCGTGGTAAAAATTTAATTGTAACAAATGGTAGTCAAATTCAAGCTAAAAAATTATCCGGGAATAATCAACCCAATAATGGTCAAGAAATTAGTGTTGATATTAACGTGGACACATTATTCTTCAATAATCGAAGCGGTATTTCGGGCGATTCTTTATCAACTGAAAATTCTGGAGATATTGTTATTAAAGCCAGTAATATATCCTTCCACAATGATGCTGAAATAACTAATCGATCAATCTCATCTGGAGATTCTGGCAATATAATCTTAACCGTAGACAATATTCTTTTGGAAGATAGTGGTATCACTACTATAACCAATAATAGTGGAAATTCAGGAGACATTTATATTCGAGCAAATGAAACCATTAAAATAACTGGAACTTATAGTGATGGTTGGAATGGTGGACTAGCATCAGTATCTGCTGTAACTGGTGAAAATAGATTTACTGGAGTTGGTGGTGATATTATTTTGGATGCAAAAAAACTGATAATTACGAACGGAGGAAAAATAAGTAGTAGTACTATTGTACGTAAAGATGGACAAAGTCAACAAGCTGGTAATATTGATATTCATGTTTCTGATAGTATTGAGCTTTCTGGAATCAATCCGTATGGTGCAAATTCAAATGGTTTAGGTTCAGGTATTATTGCTGCTTCCTCCGGGCTAAATGCTGGTAATGCTGGAACTGTTTCTTTAACTGCTAACGCATTAAGTATCACAGATGGTGCTGATATAATTGTGAGTACTTCAGGGAAAGGAAAAGGTGGGCATATTAACCTTAATATTAATGGACCAATTTCTATTTCTGGAGATTCAAGCCATATTTTGTTAAAAGAACCCAGATTAAGTCAATTAATGTTTCAAAAATTTTTTAATCAAGATAATAAAATATCAATAAGTAGTATTTATGCTAACTCATTTGGTGACATAAATGACGCAGGTGATGCAGGTAATATAAATATAAAAGCTAATCAAATAACTTTGGGAAATAACAATAAAATAACAACCGGAACTGAAAATTCTATTGGTGGCAATATTAATATTAAGATTACTAATTTATTACATTCCGATGGTGGACAGATTTTCACTAGTGTTAAAACTGGTACTGGTAATGGTGGTAATATTACTATTAAAAATCCAACTTTTGTAGTATTGAATCAAGGCCAAATCAAAGCTCAAGCTGATGAAGGTCATGGTGGCAATATCAATATCAAATCCAAACAATTCATAACTTCTCCAAATAGCTTGATAAGTGCTTCTTCAAATTTAGGTTTAGATGGAGAGGTGAATATTGATTCTCTTAATATTGATATGGAAGGTTTTTTAGTTGTGTTATCAGATGAAACAGTAGAAGCAAGTAGTCAAATGAAGCGACCATGTAGTATGCGTGGCAGTAGCTTTTTTGTTAAGAAAATCAATGGCAGTCCTCAAACTCCTTATGATTATCAACCAGCACAATATTTACCTGAAATTGATAATAAAGTTAAAACTGTTTCCAAAAAAACTGGTGAAAAGTTAGCTTTCTCAACTTGTAAAAAATGATTTATCTCACCTCGTTCCCACATGCCATGTGGGAATGCCTTTTGCGACGTTCTGCGTTGCGGGACGCAGAGCGTCCCTGACTGCATTCCCAACGAGACGTTGGGAACGAGAAATTAGTAGTGCTTATTGAAGAGGAAGAAGTTGATGTAAAAGCTGAAGTTAAAGAAGCTAAATCAGTGGATTGGACTGGTTGTCGGCCGGAATTGTTGACAAGCAATATTTAATTGTTTGAATCAGGATTTGCAGGATTAAAGAAATGAGATTTATCAATATGTTTACCGCATACATGACAAGTGCATCCTTCTTGAGTGCTGTCAACATAAATTTCATAGTAACCTTCTTTATTTTGTTTTACTTCTTTTACTTCCAAATTTTTTATGTATAATATATTGTTTTTATTGTATCATTATTTAACGCAAATTACCAAAGAACCAAAGAACCAAATTATTTTGACTCCATTAATTTAAAGTTACTCCAATAAATTTATTTTGTTAATAAATATTCATGTCATATTATTTTAAAAAGCCAAATTTACACCTAATACAAAATCCATGTACTATCCGTTACTTCAAGCGTTCTTCTCCTATCAAGCATATTATTTCCCACAAATAAACTTCCACATTCATCATTTAAGATTTGATATTGTCTTATGCCTGTTTTTTTCAGAAATACCCATTCACCAAAAAATATGATAAAATTAATAATTTGAAGAATGTTTTTGTTCATGAAAAACTAACAGCGTAACACTATTTTTTTTTAAGAGAGAGAATTTAAATGAATAAATATCATGGTTTTCTTAGAACTATTCACTGGTTAATGTTTGTTTTATTTGCCATTATCTTTGTATTAGGTGTAGTAATGATTGAATTTAAAGAATGTTGTGAACCTTGGGGAATGTATAGTTTCCATAAATCAACGGGAGTTTTGGTGTTTCTGCTAGTATTATTAAGAATTGTTGCTCGTAAAAAAACAACAATACCACCGCACCCTGAATATGTTACTCCAATACAACATAACATTGCTCAAAGTGTAGTTTATTTGTTATATCTATTTATGGTACTTGTTCCAATAAGTGGTTATGCACTGTCAAATGTATATGGACACCACGTTAGTTTTTATGGCCTACAATTACCAATGTTGTTTTCAGAAAATCCAGAATGGGAAGGAATAACCTCTGCGTTACATTACTATTTAACCTATTCTTTTTTAGGTATTTTTTTACTGCATATAATGGGTGTAATAAAACATCATGTAGATAATAAAGATATTTTAAGTCGCATAACCTAAAAGCTATTTTACACAGACAAATTTTTCAGAAAATATGGCAAAACAATATTCAGAAATAACAGATAAACAGCAACAATTTATAGAGCAGCAATATATTTTTTTTATTGGTACTGCTGATAAAGATGGTAAAGTAAGTGTTTCTCCAAAAGGTATTGATTCTTTAAGAATACTTGATAAAAATCGAATCGTATGGGTTAATTATACCGGTAGTGGTAATGAGACGGCTGCCCATATGTTGGCAACCAATAGAATGACCATTATGTTCTGTTCCTTTACAGAAAAAACATTAATATTAAGAATTTATGGTAGTGGGAAAGTTATATACCCAAAAGATGATAACTGGCAAGAATTAGAAAAACTCTTTCCTGAAAGTATAAGTAATCGTCAGTATTTTGATATTAACGTTGATTTAGTACAAACTTCATGTGGATTTGGAGTTCCATTATTTGATTATAAAGGTGAACGTGATCTCTTGCTGGAATGGGCGAATAAGAAAGGTACTGAAGGAATAAAAGCTTATTGGAAAAATGAAAATAAGTTAAGCATTGATGGGAAAAATACTGGTATTTAAGATTTGATTACAATCCCACCGATTCAACTCATCGTTATACATAAGTCCCAAGTAACAAATGTAGGGGAATAGAATGAAATGAAAATCACCATTTTGAAGGTTCGGTAGATTTCCTTACCCTACATAATATATTTTCATTTCAAGTGCTTAAATACTTGTGTGTAACGATGAGACGATTCAATCGGTGAGTTACCTTTTCTGTTACTTTAATTTTATCTCTTGCTTAGTTATCAACATTTCTTACCGGTAACATATCCATTTCATTTAATGTTTGATTCAGTATGTCATGTAACATACAAAATCCAAAGATTTAAGTAGTTCAGAGTTAAAGCGGTGATGTCTTCAAAAAAACTACTAGATTTCAAAAACCTAGTAGGTTTAACACTACATATTGTACGACTATTCAAAAAATAGAAATGCACCCATGTTATAATAGTCAGTTATATTTTATTAACACTGGATTCAAACTGTTCTTAAAAATCGTGATTAATTAGTTTACATCACATTTAAATTTTGAAAGAATTGTAAGTTCAGATATTTTATTATTTATATTTTAAATGAGTTTTGGAAAACGACCATTTATTTCCAATCCTTTATTATCAGGAGATTTTAATGATGTACCAATTAAAACAATTGATTTTTCTATTAATATTGCTATTTTTTACTATACCCAGTTATGCAACTACTTATTATCTTGCCAATAACGGTAATAATGCTAATATTGGTACTAATGAAAATGCTGCTTGGCAAACAATAAACCAACTTAATCAGGCTTTTAAGGATAAAATGATTCAAGCTGGAGATAATATTTTATTTAAACGTGGTGATATTTTTTATGGCCAAATTTATTCTTCGGCAAAAGCTGAGGAAAACAAGCGAATAACATTTGGTGCTTATGGTAATCCAATCGACCACAAACCTATTATAAGTGGTATGTTACCCATCAATGGTTGGGCAAAAGGTACAGCTAACGGTATCAGTGTATGTCAAACAAATTTATCCTCACTACCAGAAATTGCAGAGACTGATAAACATAATAGCTTTTCGGTATCAGATATGATTGCCGGAAAAATACAAACTTTACCTCAATATTTATTTTTTGATGGAAAATTGCAAGTTTTAGCTCGTTACCCAAATCATGGTTTTATGTTTGTTGATGATAATACCAGCAAAAAAAGTAAAACTATTAAAGATACAGAACTTGCCAATGTACCTAAACCAAATGAATGGACTGGTGGTAATATAATCTTAAGGACTACTAATTGGACTTATGGCAAAAATGACATCAAGAAGATTTCCAAAAATTCTTTGACTTCTTCTAATATATTAGTTGGTTCAGGTGGACTTGCTATTAATAACGGTTATTTTTTACAAGGTAAACTTGCTGGTTTAGATGTAAGTAATGAATGGTATGCTGATGATTCTACAATGTATTTTATTCCTCCTAAAGGTATAAGTTGTTCTAGTTTAAACACAAATCGGATTAAAGTTTCTGTGTTTGAAACCGCTTTTCAGCTAGGTGATTATTTTACTGTACAAAATTTGCATATGGAAGGTTATAGTCAAAAAGCTATAAAAACTTCCCATCAAAAACAATATATTAAGATAGATAGTTGTACTATAACTAATAGCCTTGTTGGAATAGCAGGTACAGACAATGGAAACATAACCATTACTAATAATACTTTGATGAATGTATTTAACAATGGTATATCA
Source organism: Candidatus Halobeggiatoa sp. HSG11 (assembly GCA_030378105.1). Taxonomy (GTDB): domain Bacteria; phylum Pseudomonadota; class Gammaproteobacteria; order Beggiatoales; family Beggiatoaceae; genus DRQV01. The sequence goes on from JAUCGL010000042.1 coordinate 24,107, forward strand.
TTTTGGCCAATTACCAATTCTGTTATTTCTGGAAATGTATTAGAAAATATTGGTTTACAACCTGAAGTTGGTGGTCCTTTTGTAGGAATCAGGATTGGTTCTAATGAACCTAAAAAAGTTGTCAAAAATGTGATTTCATACAATCAATTAAGAAATATTGGTTATTCTGGCATAATGTTTCGGGCCGGAGATGGTAGCGAAAAAAATGCTAATGTTATTGAAAAGAATATTGTTGAACATACACTGGCAATTTTAGCAGATGGCGGTAGTATTTATATGCAGACTTCTAGTGGTGTTATTGTCAGAGATAATATTTTAATTGATGCAATTGGTAACAAAGAAAGTTGGGATAATGGAATAGGACATAAGGATTATACTAGCTATGCGTTTGGTATTGCTTTTTATGGAGAAAATTCTAAAAATCAACTTATTAATAATACAATTACCAACCATAATGAAGCTTTCCATTCAAGTGGTAATGATGCAGATATTAAATTAATAGGTAATACTTTCTACAACAACAGTTTATATCAAGCTAAACTTGCTATGACAAAAAATGTTTCTGGTAGTCTTAAATATACAGTTAAAGACAATATCTTCTATGCCAATGATCCATTTGCATGGGTGATGCGACAAAATGCTAATAACAAAGGTAATTGGAATTATGGAACTTTTAATAATAACTATTATTGTAATCCATATTCTTTTAATCGTTATGTTGGTAATTATGTTAGTGAAGAAGCAAGTAAATCATCTAATAGTATAATTTGGCGTTGGCAAAATACAGTTCCTTATAATACTTATCTTGATTTAGAAAGCCATCAAAACGTATCTAAACAGGATTTTAATACTAAAACTGATTTAGAAAAATGGACCGTGTTTAGAATTGGAAATGAGTTGTATGAAGTGCAAGATAAATTGAGTAGTAATTATATTACTAATCCCACTTTTGATTCTGATACAAATCCTTGGGAAATTGCTGCTGGAGTTGTGACAGTAGAAAAAAAATCTGGGATGCAAGGCAAAGCTCTCAGAGTCCAATCAACTACAAAAGAACATAGAACTAGGCTTAATAATGGTGTGACAATTCCTTTTGAAAAAGATCAATATTATTTATTTCAATTTACTATAATGAGTGATGAATATACATCTGTACAAGTTGATTATAAGGAAAAAGTTAATGTACATTCCAGTAAAGGTTTTGGTGATGAAATGACTTTTCCAGTTAGTCCGGAGAAAAAAACTCATTCATATATCTTTCAAACTGATGAATTAAAGGGTGATATGAGGATGTTTTTCTATACACCTAAAAAAACTCCTGATTATTGGATCGATGATTTATCATTGTTCAAAGTTAGCTTGAAAAAAGCAATTAAACCAACTGAAAGGTCAAAAATTTTTATTAATCCAACTATTAATGAGGATATTTTTTCATTACGAGGTATAACTTATCAAGATTTAGATGGTAAAACAGTACAAGGCAATATTAAATTAAAGCCATTTTCTTCTCAAATACTGGTTTATAAATCTGGTATCGTACCTCCTTTATCAGTTCCGCATCTATCAATTAATAAGAATATTGGTAGTTCCGATCCTTGGAAAACAATAACTGCTTCATGGAATGCAGTAAGTGGAGCAACTGGTTATATGTTATATTATGCTCCTCCGGGTGGCGATGGTCAGCCTGATGTTAACCAAATTGGTACAATTAATATGGGCAGTCAAAATGGTTTTTCTGTTGAATTATCACCCGGATTAGCTTTATTTGTCGCTGTCAAGGCTTATGGAGACAAGGTTGAAAGTGATTATTCCAATATAGGATATTTCACAACTCCATAATTTGTTATTTTAAAGCTCATAGATGTTTGGGATTTTTTAACTAAATTGTGAATGAAAGTCAAAACCGTTAATAATTAACTATTTTTCATTTACTAATTCACAGTTAAATATTTTTATAAATATCCTGAATATCTATGGTTATACCAGTATTATTCAGTTCAATAGCATGATAGCTTATGGTATTTATGTTATAATCAATTGATTCGACCAGTTTAATATATTCAAAATTTATTTAACTTAAATGAATTCATAGGAAAATAATAAATGTCAACACATACATCAAAACCAAATGCTGCAACTATTTTATCTGAAGAATCTCGTTTGAAAATTGATACTTGGATAGTAAAATATCCAACAGATCAAAAACAATCAGCAGTTATGGGAGCTTTAACTATTGTCCAAAAAGCCAATGGAGGCTGGTTAACAACAGAACTGATGGATGCAGTAGCAGATTATTTAGACATGCCACCCATTTCTGTCTATGAAGTTGCCACATTTTATTCGATGTATGAACTTGAACCAGTTGGTGAACATAAACTTTGTGTTTGTACTAATGTTTCTTGCATGTTACGTGGTTCTGAAGAAATTGTTGATCATTTGAATAAAAAATTAGGAGTTAATTTAGGCGAAACTACAGATGATAACAAATTTACTTTAAAGGAAGTTGAATGTCTTGGTGCTTGTGGTGGAGCTCCAATGATGCAAATAGAAGATGAATACCATGAAAACCTAACTCCTGAAAAAGTAGATAATATTTTGGAAAAGTTGGAAAATCAATAAGTTTAAAGTTCAAATCTTTAAGAAATTTTTAAAGTAAATAACTTAACAGTATTGTAGGTTTTTTCAGAAAAATAAAAGTTCTCAGACCTGCTAGGTTTGTGAAACCTAGCAGGTCTTTTGGCTAAAAATATTTATCTGAAAAGCTATAGGGTTGGTGTGTAACATAGCGGAACCGACCAATGAGGTCAATTATACAAATGGTCGGTTACGCTATACTTCACCGACCCTACGATTGATCTTGCATAAAATCTAGTAATCGTTTAGCAGCTTCAATACATTCTTCTACAGAAGCAACCAAAGCAATTCGAACTCTATTTTCACCCGGATTAACTCCATTAAAAGTACGTGATAAAAAACTACCCGGTAATACAGTAACATTTTGCTGTATAAACAGTTTTTGAGCAAACTCTGTATCTATAATAGGAGTTTTTAACCATAAGTAAAAACTAGCTGGTGGACAATCAACTTCCATTATCGGAGCTAAAATATCTATAACTGCCGCATATTTTTGGCGATATAAATCTCTATTAACTTGTACATGTTTTTCATCTCCCCATGCTATAGCACTTATTTCTTGCACTACTGGCGACATGGCACAACCATGATAAGTACGATACAACCAAAATTGGCGTATTATATCAGCGTCTCCAGCTACAAATCCAGAGCGTAATCCGGGTACATTAGAACGTTTGGATAAACTGTGAAATACTATACAACGTTTAAAATCTAAACGGCCAATTTCTGCACAAACTTGTAATAAACCAACTGGTGGTTCATCTTCAGAAGCATAAATTTCGGAATAACACTCATCGGCAGCTATAACAAAATCATATTTATCCGCTTTTTCGAGCAAATCTTGCAGAGTGTTTCTATCTAATACCATACCAGTTGGATTATTTGGAGAACATATATACAATATTTGACAGTTTTTCCATATTTCTTCTGGCACTGAATCAAAATCGGGCAACCAATTATTTTCTTCTTGACAGTTAATAAACCAAGGTTTGGCTCCAGCTAAAAAAGCTGCACCTTCATAAATTTGATAAAAAGGATTAGGAATTAAAACCAATGGTTCAGAAACTGTATGATCAACTAGACACTGTGCAAAGGCAAATAATGCTTCACGAGTACCATTAACTGTTAAAATCTGTTCATTTGGATTAATACTTGGTAATTTAAATCGTTTAGTTAACCAATCAGCTATACTGTTACGAATGGTTGCATAACCTTTAGTTGGTGGATATTTACTGAACCCATTGATTGAAGCTTGCTGTATAGCTTGTTCTAACAAAGGTGCAATGGTGTGTTGTGGTTCCCCCAAAGCTAGATTAATTGCATTTTTGTCAGTAATTTTAGGTACATTTTTAAGCAGATTTAATTTTTCAAAAGGATAAGGTTGCAACAAGTTAAGATTTGGATTCATATAGCATTTCCCGATTAAATAGATTACACTAATACAAAATAAATAATTGATATTTTTGTAGAATTTAATTAATAATTAACCATTCATAATTAATAATTGCTATAGCTATACTTTTCAATTGGTTAAGAAGCGTGTATTATCTGTGAATATTGAGTTTTTATTATACACCACTTGTGCAAAATTATCTCTTAAATCAACTGTTATTGCAGGACAACTGCATTGTTATACACAAGTATTGTACTTGAATGTGAATTAAGAGCTAAAAAATTATTTTAAAAATCATATAGTTAAAAATTATAATTTCAGAGGTTTTTAACAGGCAATTTTTTAACTCATTGTTTTTATAAAGATACATAATTTTAGCTCTTAATTCACATTTGAAATGAAAATATATTATGTAGGGTGGGTAGGAACGAAGTCACTGCCATTAAGTTAAGGAGATTGGGGTAACCACAAGAAATAACCCCTACAAATCATCATTTAACGTAGGGGCAATCCTTTATGGTTGCCCTCTTAACGCAAATGGCAGTGAAGCAGTGAGTGGGACGGAGTTGCTATTGTGCGGAGTCGCTCAGTGAAACCGGACGTGTCGGGGCAAGTAATAACCAGTTTCACTGAAAAATTAAATAGCTAACGGAATATGGACGTTCCGTTAGTATCATTAAATTTCTACGAAACTTATCTATAAACTTATAATTCTTGAGAATGTTTAGCTAAATAAGTAGCAACACCTTCTGGTGAACCTTCCATGCCAGCTTCACCTTTATTCCAACCGGCTGGACAAACTTCCCCATGCTCTTCATTAAATTGTAAAGCATCAATCATACGCAACATTTCATCAATATTACGTCCTAAACCCAAATCATTGACAGTTTGATGCCGAACTATACCTTGTTTGTCAATCAGGAATGAGCCACGAAAAGCAACAGCACCATTAGGAGTTTCTACATCATAGGCTTTGGCTATCGCATGAGTTAAATCAGCAACTAAAGTATAGCCAACTTGCCCAATTCCGCCTTGTTCAACTGGTGTATTCCGCCAAGCATTATGTACAAACTGTGAATCAACGGAAACACCTATAACTTCAACATTGCGTTCTTTAAATGCTGCTAAACGCTTATCGAAAGCAATTAATTCGGTCGGACAAACGAAAGTAAAATCTAATGGATAGAAAAACACCACTGAATATTTATCTTTAACTGTGGTTTTAAAATTGAACTCAGCAGTTATTTCACCGTTACCTAACACTGCTGAAGCAGTAAAATCTGGAGCTTCACGCCCAACTAATACACCCATTTCAATATCCTCTTAATTAAATAGTTAATTCTGTCATCCATAAATCGTGTTTATTACAAAAACTAGTTGCATATAACTTAGTAGTTATTCCATCTGGCAATTCATAAGTTGAAACTGCTTTTTTATCTTTAGGACTAAAAGTCATAGCTCCTAAAACAGTTCCATCTTCAGTAACTAAACTATGTCTAACTATATAATGCTGACTTGTCATAACATGGTTAGTCGTTATAGTAACCGTTTTACCATCAATAGCTATTTCTGGTGCATGTCCTTTAACCTTTTTTTCCCATTGACCAGGATTATTAGCAGTATAAATAATGCCAGTATGATGCACTGATTCAGATGCTTTAACTACTTGCCCTATTGCCATTCCTGACGCAACTGTTAATGTGGTTTTAATGAAATTTCTTCTATCAGTCATAAATTTTCAACAGTTTGTTGTTTTAAGAAAATATATTTTAATGACATAAATCAATTTTTCAAGTGTTTATATTTTAATTTCTAAGAATATTTCTAATTTTTCATTTATTGTCAATTATTTAAACCAATCAGATAATTCACCACGTAAAAAATCAGCAACTGGGATGTATTTAGAACCAGAAAATGAAAAACTTAAACTAACCATAGCATTCATAATATTAATAGAAGCCGAACGCAAATAAATTTCATCATTGACCAATTGTAAAATATGAAATCGCTCTAATACTAATTGTACCTCCTCAATAGAAACTTTAGATTGAGTTGGGAAAGGACATTGTGGATATGTTAAGTGCATATCAGGTTCAAGAACCTGTTCTATACTGTAAAGTTTGTATTTATATGGGTCAGCCATTTGCCACAACATCACTTTGCTACTCAAATAATGTATCATTAAATGGAAAACCCCATGTTTACTGATTAGTTTTAATAATATATCCTTGACATCAATTAAACGATTTTCTAAATGATTGGTTGGATGACAAGATTTATTGCAAACTGGGGTTTTATTAATAGATACTGTTGGTAGAGGCAAATATCTTATATCAAAATCAGCTATGGTAAATCCCAAATGTTCATCACCAACTATTGGATGAACAGCACTTATACATGGTGTACCAGTCGCTTGGCTGATATAGGTAGAAGACAAGGTAAAATTTGGATGTAAATTAATTGAATAAGGTCGAACAGACAAATCTTGCTCACGACAACTTGAATCAATACCATTTTTGGTTATATTGGAACTCTTTTGTTTACCTGATTTATTAACAGCATAAACTAAATGGCAATTTGGAAGAGAGTAAAAATTTTGTTGTAACACTTTATCTAATTGTTCTGAGTTTGACCAAACAGATACACATTTTTTGGATAAACTTTGCATTGCCGGTTTAAACAATGTGGCCATAGCTTTACGTCGTTCTCCAATAAGGACTGATTTCATCCACATATTTCTGCTCCTTAAATCTATTCTTAATATAAAAATTATATAAACTGATACAACAATTACTTAAATAGGACTTACGCATTGACAAACATAATAAAGTGTGAATTGCATTAAAATCATATATTTATTACAATATAAACTAATTAATTGTCATTCCCACGAAAGTGGGAATCTAGCGATCTCAAAGATTCCTA
>JAUCGL010000043.1 GCA_030378105.1 Candidatus Halobeggiatoa sp. HSG11
AGATTCCCGTTTTCACGGGAATGACAGAACTATATAAATATAGTTTATATGCAAATTATACAAATGATATGATTTTTTATAACTATTTGTATCTTAACAAATTCATAAAATGAATGTTTTGTCAATGTGTAAGTCCTAAATAATTATTAAAAGATATTTAAAATATTATTGGTATTTTAATTCTTAATATATTTTGACATAACAAGTTCTAATCTTCCACATAATTACTGATAATTAAATAATATGGCTGTTCCAGAACCCAAAATCACTTTAACCGGACTCGCTCGTAAATTAGCTGATGCGAATTTAATTAGCGAGATTGATGCAGATAATGCTTTTAAAGAAGCACAAAATAAAAACGTTCATTTCGTAACTTACCTGGTCAGTCATGATTTAGTTTCAAGCCAAGATATAGCTCTAACGGCTTCTAGAGAATTTAGAGTTCCTCTAGCTAATATTGATAATATTAGTCTTGATCAGGAAATTATTAAGTTAGTTGAATTAAACATGTTGGATAAACATCATGTTTTGCCATTATATAGTCGTGGTAAGAATTTATTTGTTGCAGTATCAGATTCTACTGATTTATCAGTGTTAGATGGAATTAGGGGAATCAAATTTGCTACCAAAATGCGAGTTGAGTTAATTTTGGTTGAGGAGGATAAACTAGCTAAAAAAATTGAATGGGCCATGGAAGTCTGTGATGACACCATGAAAGATTTAGCTGGTGATTTGGAAGACCTTGACTTAGTTGATGAAGATGCAGGTGATGACGAAGAAGAAGAAAGTGAAGCTGATAAAGCACCGGTAGTTAAATTTATCAATAAAATGCTATTTGATGCTATTAAAATGGGAGCTTCTGATTTACATTTTGAGCCTTATGAGAAATTTTACCGAGTCCGCTTTCGTGTAGACGGCATGTTACGAGTAGTTGCCGAACCTCCAATTAGTTTGGCCCGTAAACTTGCTGCTCGTCTTAAAGTTATGTCACGGCTTGATGTTTCTGAACGTCGAGTTCCACAAGATGGTCGAATTAAACTAAAAGTATCTGCAAATAAATCTATTGACTTTCGAGTTAGTACTTGTCCCATTCTATGGGGTGAAAAAATAGTTATGCGGATTTTAGATTCTTCAGCCGCTAATTTAAATATTGACATACTTGGTTATGAAGATGAACAAAAACGTTTGTATTTAGAAGCTTTAGCAAATCCTTATGGAATGGTATTAGTTACCGGCCCAACTGGAAGTGGTAAAACAGTATCATTGTACACTGGAATAAATATTCTTAATAAAGAAGGGGTTAATATTTCTACTGCTGAAGACCCGGTAGAAATCAATTTACCCGGAGTTAATCAGGTACAAGTTGATGAAAAAACTGGGATGACGTTTGATAAAGCCTTGAAAGCATTTTTACGGCAAGACCCGGATATTATTTTAGTCGGTGAAATACGTGACATAACTACTGGTAGTATTGCTATTAAAGCAGCTAGTACTGGGCATATGGTTATGTCAACTTTGCACACTAATGATGCTCCTCAAACTTTAACTCGTATGATTGATATGGGTTTAGCACCTTTCGCTATCGCTACCTCGGTCAATCTTATCATGGCTCAACGTTTATGTCGTCGTTTATGTAGTTGTAAAAAAGAGGACCCAGTTCCTAAACATGCTTTGATAATGGAAGGTTTTTCTGAAGAAACTATTGAGGACCCTAATTTTAAATTATATAAACCGGGAGGATGTGATAAATGTAGTGGTACTGGCTATAAAGGTCGAGTTGGGATTTATCAAGTTATGCCGATATCCGAGACAATGAAACGTTTAATCATGGAAGGTAGCAATTCTATTGGGATTGCAGATCAAGCAGAGCGAGAGGGAATTCCTGACTTACGAAAATCTGGTCTAAAAAAAGTTGTCTCTGGTCTAACATCTTTAGAAGAAGTCAACCGTGTTGTCAATAAAGAATAAAGGAAAAAATCATGCCAGCAAAAGAAGAAGTTATTTATGTATATACAGGGATAGATAAGAATGGGAAAAACCGTAAAGGTGAAGAAACCGGTAAATCTGAAGCTGCGGTTAAAAAAATATTACGTGGTAAAGGAATAACTAAAGAACTCAAAGTTAAGCCTAAGCCATATGACTGGATGGCAGCATTAAATAGTAAACCAGTAGAACCGAAAGATATTGCATTATTTGCTAGACAGATGGCTACTATGATGACTTCAGGCGTAGCTCTGTTGGACTCTTTTGATTTAGTTGCTGGCGGACATGAAAACCCTAATTTTGTTAAGTTAGTTAAATCTATTAAAGCTTATGTTGAAGCTGGTGGAACAATGGCTGATGGTTTACGTGAACATCCAGAGCATTTTGACGCTTTATTTTGTAATTTAGTTGAAGCCGGAGAAATGGCTGGTATTTTAGAATCTTTGCTAACAAAACTTGCTGATTATAAAGAAAAAAGTGAGAGTATGAAGAAAAAAATCAAAGGAGCATTAAGTTATCCTATATCTATTATGGTGATAGCTGGTATTGTTAGTGCTATTCTTTTGATTTACGTAGTTCCAGTTTTTGCAGAAATGTTTTCCAGTTTTGGTGGGGAGTTACCCGGTTTAACTCAAATGGTCATGGATATGTCTGACTATATGGTGGCTAACTGGATGCCAATTTTGGGGGTTATTATTGCTTTAAAAATTACCTTTAAACAAGCCAAACAACGTTCAGTAGCTTTTCAAAATTTCTTACAAAGATTATCTTTAAAATTGCCATTATTTGGAGAATTGCTCACTAAATCAGCTATTGCCAGGTGGACTCGTACTTTAGCAACTATGTTTGCAGCTGGAACTCCTTTAGTTGAAGCAATGAATTCTGTAGCTGGAGCTAGTGGTAATATAGTTTATTATGAAGCTACCATGCAGATTAAAGCAGATGTATCAACTGGTATAACTTTGGCAGAAAGTATGCGTGATAGCGGAGTTTTCCCTAATATGTGTGTGCAAATGACCCAAATTGGAGAGGAATCAGGAGATATTGATAAAATGTTAAATAAAGTTGCTGACTATTATGAAGAGGAAGTGGATAATTTAGTTGACTCTCTTGCTTCTATGATGGAACCAATGATTATGGCGTTCTTAGGTGTGGTAGTTGGTGGTTTAGTATTGGCTATGTATTTACCTATCTTTACTATGGGTGGACAAATGTGAGTAAAATATTTCATATAAAATGTAAAACTTATATTTGGCTTATATTAGCAATATTATTATTTGGAAGTGAACCAATGCTTGCGGCTTCCACAGAACAACCAACTATACAAACTCAATCAACCCAACAATTATCCAGTAATGAACAGGATAAAAAATTGCCTTTATTTTACATCATTGGAATTATGATAAATATTGTAATGTTTACATTAGTCATAATTTGGGCTGTTAAGGAATGGCGAAAAACCAGTAAATAATTAATTTTAAAGTAATATTATGATTTACTAGCCTTAATATAAAATTCAGAGTTTAAATAAATTACTTAAATACAACAACAGTTAATAATGCAACATCTTGATATTCTTATATATGCTGGCTGGATTATTCCAGTAGAACCAGAAAATACTGTATATGAACAACATGCTATTGCAATACAGGATGGCAAAATTGTAGCTATATTACCTAGCGATGAGGCAGTTAAACGTTTTTCTGCCCGGATAACTTATCGTTTAAATAGTCACCTATTGATACCCGGTTTAATCAATGCTCATACTCACGCTTCAATGACATTATTGCGTGGTTTTGCAGATGATATGCCGTTGGAAAAATGGCTTAATGAATATATTTGGCCAGCCGAACAGACTCATATTAGTAGAGATTTTGTTGCTGATGGAGCTAAATTAGCTATAGCCGAAATGTTACGAGGTGGAGTCACCTGTTTTAATGATATGTATTTTTTTCCAGATGTCGTTGGGGAAGTCGCTAGTCAGGCTGGAATTCGAGCAACTCTTGGTTTAATTTTGATTGATTTTCCAACTGCTTGGGCTAAGGATTCTAATGAATATTTACAAAAGGGACGAGCAGTACAAGAACAATTTAGTGACAATCCATTAATTCAAATGGCTTTAGCTCCACATGCCCCTTATTCAGTTTCTGATATTTCCTTAAAAGCTGGCAAATTACTAGCAGAAGAATTTGATTTACCGATTCATATCCATGTCCATGAAACTGCAACTGAAATTAAAGATGCAGTTAAAAAAAATGGAGAGCGACCTTTAACAAGACTTAAAAAGCTGGATTTACTCTCTCCAAAATTAATGGCAGTACATATGACTTCACTTAAAAATGAAGAAATGAATTTATTGGCAAAACATGAAGTTAATATTATCCATTGTCCAGAATCAAATTTGAAGTTAGCCAGTGGTACTTGTCCAATTTCCAAATTACAACAAGCTGGAATAAATATAGCGTTAGGTACTGATGGTGCTGCTAGTAATGATGATTTAGATATGTTAGGAGAGATGCGAACTGCTGCTTTATTAGCTAAAATTCTTAGCAAAGACGCTAGTAGTATTCCAGCTAATATTGCATTAAAAATGGCAACTTTAAATGGAGCCAAAGCATTGGGAATAGATGACATAACTGGTTCTTTATTGCCGGGTAAATCTGCGGATATAGTTGCGATTGATATGAGTGACATTGAAACTCAACCAATTTATAATCCTTTATCGCAGCTTGTCTATGCTGTTGGAAGGGATAAAGTAACTGATGTTTGGATAGCTGGTAAACATTTATTAAAATCTAGGGCTTTGACTTCACTTAATATACATGAGATTAAAGCAAAAACTCATTTATGGCGAGATAAAATATTTGCTACTCGGCAAAAATAAGCAACATAGATATAGTTAAGACTTGGAGTCCAAAGGATTCAGATTTGGAAATGTTTAATTTTATTATAAATAAACCAAAGCTGAAGCTTTGAACTTCAATTCATTATAAACGCAAAATTTTGTTTTAGCGACGAGCACAACACCACACATCCACTCTTTTTATACCAGCTTTTAAAAATTCCTTAGTCAGTGCCTCAACAGTACTACCAGTAGTCATAACATCATCAATTAAAATAATATATTGCCAATTCTTTTTTATTTTATTTACTTTGAAGGCATCTTGAATATTAGTTGCACGTTTTGAGGTAGATAAACCTACTTGAGGACGGGTATTTTTTATGCGTTGGCAGGAATTGTAACTTAATGGAATACCTGTATGTTTACTTATATATTTTGTTAGTTCTAATGACTGGTTATAACCACGTTGTCGTAATCGTTTAGGATGTAGTGGGATGGGAATAAGTATATCCGGGCGTGTTTCAATCTGCAAATATTTAACCATCAAAGAACCCAATAAATTCAAAACTGGTAAATTTTCTTTAAATTTTGCTACAGAAATTAATTTATTAACTGGATAAACATAAGAAAAAACAGCTTGAACTCTAGTATAAGGTGGTAAATTCTGTTGGCATTGCTTACACAAATTGCCAGTTTTTAAAGGCTTGGCACAGTTATAACATGTTGAAGTCTGATAGGGTAAATCTGATAAGCAAGCGGTACATAATAGTTGATTGCTATCAGAACCACATAAAAAACAATTTTGTAATAATAATCGTTTGGTGATTAATATAAAATTTGATGATTTGAAATTTAACATGTTAAGTTTGTCTGTAATTGCTCTCCTCCAGATTCATAGGTTTAATAAATGTTTAAGATAGGAATAATTTATTTTGTTAGGTTTGATTGTCTGAATCAGAATTCACAGAATTATAGAATTTTCAGAATTAAAACCGTAAACCAATAATTGTATTTACCTTTATTCTGTTAATCCTATAATCCTGAAAATTCTGATTCAGACAAAAAGCTCTTAAAAAACCTCACAACTCCTCAAACGTCAATAAGCTGTTTTCTATCCGTTCTCTGTCGGAAGAGGAAACCATCGCCGAATTAAGGCATTGAACAAGAATACGATTAGCTTTAAAATATTGTTCTAATTTATCTTGTTGTTCTTTATTAAAATTCCATTCATGGCCAATATTGCAATGAGTTTGCATGATTTGTTGTAATTTGGTGGCGAAACTTTGCCATTGTTCTTTACCATAATCTACAGACGGCTTTAAATCACTTAATGCTTGCTTTAATTGGCTATCTGATAATTTGTTAATAAACATCCTAAAATCAACAGTAAATTTTTTAAGAGCATCATTCTTAAAATCAGATTTAATTATAGATTTAATAATAGGTAAAAAATAATATAAATTGAAGTCTTTGTGGGCATGGGCAAGGGAAAGGTCAAGGTCAATGTCATTAGCAAGACCACCAAGCTCAAAAGCAAGATCAAGGACAATATCACGGGAAAGGACACGGTCAATGGCAAAACGATCTACATAGATACGACCACGACCACGGTCAATGGCAAAACGATCTACATAGATACGGCCACGGTCAATGTCAAGGATATGGGTAAAAAAACAATAAACAGTTCTAACCGCCGGTAATTTATAAAGCATATCACTTTCTTGAGCCTTAGTATCTGCCCAATTAATAAACTTAACCAGTTGTTTATCATCATTAATTATCTCATCAATAATCTGTTTAAAAACCACAAAAAATTCATCTGCATCGTCCTCCAACATATTTACCGTCAACATCAACGTTTCTTGCCAACGAGTATCCTGTAACCGATGCTGAATTAAAGCCTTTAATTTCTTTGGCTTAGGGTTATTTGCAATAAACCGAGCAGTAAAATACTCCTGAAAAGTCAAGTGTGAAAACGAATAAATCTGAAATGCTCGTTCCACAAAAATACCATGTTGAGATTCAATCTCTTTCAATACCTCATCGCCCTCAATTTCAGCTTTGTCATCCTTATCAGTATTTGGCACTTTATCCAAAAACTTAACAATCTGTTTGGTTAAATCTCGCTGTTTGAAAAAGATTTTCTTGGCGACAAAGTTCTCATAAGCAACTTTAGAAAATAACTGCCGTTTCCTCCCTAAAGACAACTTATGATACATCGTATCCCGCTTTATGTTCCGATTTGCATCCCATTTTTTCAACAGAGCCTCAATCGCTTCCTCATACAACTCAACCTTGCGAGCAGGAAAACTCAACGTAGCCTCAAAGTTTAAACATAACAAACCCAATAACAATGGAATCCGTCCCAAATCCCGCAAACTTTCATGTTCATCCTTAAAAAATTCCTCTAAAAATAATTTCTGTTTTTCAGCATCTTTTTGAAACCATTTAGTCGCAAAAGTTCGCATTTGTTCATTGGTAAAATCAGCCATTTCCACATATTTAAACTGGTCAAATTGATACTCATTGCTGGCAATGCGACAAGTCACCAAACATTGAGTCACCGTATATTTCTTAGTAAAATTCTCAACGGTGTGAATCACATTATCCCGTTGCTTTTTCACCACTTCATCCAAACCATCAAACAATACAATTGCATCGCCAGTTTTTAAAATATGTTCAATAAAATCCTGAGCTTGTGGAAAATTACAAATATCAAACTGCTTAACCAAAAATTCTATTAAACCCGAATCTGAATCCAAACCCGAATCTGACCATTCTTTCAAACCCACAAAGATAGGAATTTTATTGATTTCATAATCCGCCGCTTGCAACGCAATATATTTTAAAAAGGTAGTTTTACCAGCTCCCGGCTTACCCAAAATAAACAAACGATTGTTGGCATAATCATCTTTAATAAGTTCCAAACCATTCTGCCGCTCCATATCCTCAAGCACCGAATCATCTTCCAACAATCTCTGCAAATCAAACTTTCTGGTCGCCGAAATCTTATCCAAAATAAACACATCAGAAAAAATCCCTTCCAACGGCATCGTATTCAAATTACCTAAAATACGTAACTTGCCATATAATAGTTTGATGTTATTGCGGTATTCGTTTTCTGCTTGACTGAAATTAAAATTTTTCCAGTTGGAATCTTTTTTGGATGTAAAATATTTCTTAATGCCATCCCAACTTGCTGATGATGCAACACCTGCTGCAATTCCTAATGCTGTTTCTATCATAAAATAATCTCCTTTGGAGTTGCAAGGTCTCCTTGTAAGTTGAAACCCTAACCAGCATCATGTAAATTTTGTCCTAACATTTCTGGCGTTACCAATACAACTCCATTATCGCTGATATAAAAACGTTTAGCATCCTCCTCAACATTCTCCCCAATAACAAAATTAGCAGGAATAAGCACCCCTTTATCAACAATTGCTTTTTTTATGCGGCAATTTCTACCAACCACTACATCAGGCAATATAACCGAATCCTCCACAAGAGAATAAGAATTCAATTTAACATTAGAAAATAACAGAGAATTCATAACTTTAGCCCCAGAAATCAAACAACCACCAGAAACCATAGAATCAACCGTCATACCACGCCGATCATCATCATTAAATACAAACTTTGCTGGTGGTAACTGCTCCTGATAAGTCCATATAGGCCATTGTTTATCATATAAATTAAGATGTGGACTAACCGAAGTTAGCTCCATATTAGCTTCCCAGAACGCATCCACAGTTCCAACATCACGCCAATAAGGTTGCTCACCTTTCTGCACATCACGAAAACGATACGCAAAAATATTATCCTTCTTAATTAACTCTGGAATTATGTCGTTACCAAAATCATGGCTTGAATTTGACTTATAAAAATCCTCTTGCAATTTTCTATACAAGAAATCAGCATTAAATATATAAATCCCCATAGATGCCAAAGCATTATCAGGATTATCAGGACTTGGAGTTGGATTGTCTGGTTTTTCAGCAAACTCAACAATTCGCCCTTCATCATTAACAGTCATTACCCCAAAACCTTTTGCCGTTTCTAATGGCACTTCCAAACAGCCAACAGTCATATCAGCTTTATTTTCAAAATGTTCAGCCAACATTGGCCCATAATCCATTTTGTAAATATGATCACCCGCTAAAATTAATACATATTCTGGTGCATGACTCCGAATAATATTAAGATTTTGATAAACAGCATCAGCAGTCCCCTCATACCATGACTCATCAACTCGTTGTTGAGCGGCCGGCATTAATTCAACAAACTCTCCAAATTCAGCTCGCAAAAAACTCCAACCTTTTTGAATATGCCTTATTAAAGAGTGAGAACGATACTGAGTAGCTACCGAAATCCGCCTTATTCCAGAATTAATACAATTTGATAAAGGGAAATCAATAATACGAAACTTGCCACCAAATGGCACCGATGGTTTAGCTCGCCAATCAGTTAGGTTTTTAAGACGACTCCCACGTCCACCAGCTAAAACTAAAGCCAATGTATTTCGAGTTAAACGACTGACAAAGCGATGGGTATTTTCAGTATTCATTTTTCCAATTCCTCATATTCATCAAAATTATAACGAACTAAAAACTCAATTCGTTCTTTATAGAATCGCCATATACAAACAAGATCACAACTTTTTAACTTTTCATCTCGTAATTTGAGCCATTCTGTTTGATCTTTTATTAATTCATTTTTCAGTGGTGTATACAGTTCTAAAACTTTACCTTCCGCATGTCTCAACAAACGATTTGCACAAATAATTTCAGAAGGAGATTTAAGAACCGGCTTATCAAAACAATCTTTTTTATCTTTAACAATATTTTCTTTATTTTGTTCAGTTTTTTCAGTCTGTTTAACCTGCTCTTCAGAATCAATTTCTAATTCAGAAACATCGCAAGCAATATCCGCTATAGGATATAACAATTGAGTTCTTAATTTATAAAATTGAATTTCACAATTTGATACTGAACAAGTGGACAGTTCTTTATTTCGTTTGGTTAGCCAGTTACGTTGGTCTTCTATAAACATTTTTTTAGTATGTATATCAGATAACTTTTTTAACAAAACAAAAAAACCTTGACTCATATTCTCATCTGCTTTATTCAATTGCTGGTCTGAACAAATCATTTTTTCAATATGAGTTAATTCTTTGGAGACATCACAGTTAAAACTGGCAGCAAATAAAGAGGTACTGATAAATGTCAACAGGACAGTTAAATATATATTAAACATTCCCTACCTTAAAATTAAACATTATGTAGTCATACCTTTATGGGCTACAAATATCCCACATCCAATCTTTCTACCTGTACCTAAGCCTTGTTGTTGTACAAGAATGGAGGCTTTTGGTTCAAGATCAGCAAGCATTAAACTACGAGTAAATAAGTTTCCAGTTGGAGTTTTTATGTTGTCTGTTTTACCACAAACAGCTTTTCGACAATCAATTCCAGACTTGGTTAATTGTATCACCATGTTATCCACAAAAGTTTCTTCAGAAATCTCGGATTCAGTGATAATATGACGTGCTAATAAATTTCTTACTTTACGTATTGGTTTTACTTTGGCCGTTTTAATATGTAATGGATAACCATCAATATCAAGCGTCATGCCACAAAGAGCTTGAGCTTTATCAATACAAGTTTCGGGAAGACGTAAGGTTAATTTTATACGATGTGATAGATATAAAATACTATCAGGGCTTTCCGGCCGATGCCAACCATGATTTGACTCACCGCCCCGAATAAGATGTAAACCTGCCAAAGGTTCTTGTTCAAACCAAGGCAAAGCTGTACAAATTTCGTGAGATAAATTATAAGCATGATCTAAAGGCAAACAACGGCAATCAATGGTAAAAGCTATATCTACAACATTTGTAGACACAATTATATCTTCTTTAGGTTTATCTTCTTGCCATAACATATAATATACCCTCCTTAGTAAAAAGCAGCTTCTAAACGATCTTCCCAATTTTCTGGAGTATCTGGAAAAGGTGGAATAACATCCATACGAAAGAAGCGTTCTTCAGTTTGCTGTTTTATTAATTCAATCAATTCCTCAAATTCTTTTAATTCATGATGTTCAATTAAAATTTCGCTTAAATATAGCATGGTTCTCAGTTAGTTTAAAAGTTCTTTTATATTATGGCAACTATTTATTATTGATGTCAAGATATTCATGGTTTGTTCAGGTACTCTCGTTAAAAAGAAATCAATAATATGAAAAAAAGGTGAAAAAACATTGGGAGAGCGAAAGTTCGGTAGTGGACTTGGATTGTAATTAAATTTACAAATATACTTAAATATCAATAACTTACATTAAATTAACAAAATATCTAACTAATTGATATATAGTATTTTTTTCATTTTTCTTCATAGTTCAAGCCCAGCACCGAAAAGTAATAGGTATAAAGTTTAGTTAGTTAAACGATATGAACTACTTATGGATATTGGAAAAATATGGATACTATTACACGACAATTTTAGTGATTAAGGGAACGGAAATCCAAAGACTTTGGATAACCATTCCCAGATTGAACTCTAAATTTTAACGTTTCTTTAAAACTGCTTCAATTTCTGTCAAGGAGATTGGGTCGTCAATAGTAGGAGGAGTCGCATATTCGGTTCCAGCCGCTATCTGACGGATAGTTTTACGTAGAATCTTACCAGAACGAGTTTTAGGCAATCGAAGTACCATAAAAGCTTCTCGGAAACAAGCCACTGCTCCAATCTTCTCTCTAACTAATGCTACCAATTCTTTCCGTAACTGTTCCTCTTCAACTTCAATGCCACTCTTAATAACTACCAAACCAATTGGCAATTGACCTTTCAAATTATCATTAACTCCAACCACAGCACATTCAGCTACTGCTGGATGACTACCGACAATTTCTTCCATTTCACCAGTGGATAAACGATGCCCAGCAACATTAATAACATCATCAACCCGTCCCATAACAAACAGATAACCATCTTCATCTATATACCCACCATCACCAGTTAAATAATAGCCGGGATAAGTGTTTAAATAACCATCCTTAAAGCGTTCTACATCTCCCCAAATAGTATTCAAACAACTTGGAGGCAAAGGTAATTTTATAGCAATATTGCCTTGTTTACCAGTTGGCATATCATTACCATCAACATCCAAAATATGCACATCAAAACCAGATACCGGTACAGTAGCAGAACCGGCTTTGACAGGCATTTGTTCAATACCACTCATGTTAGCAGCAATTGCCCAACCAGTTTCAGTTTGCCACCAATGGTCTAATACTGATAAACCAGTTTTCTCTGTGAGCCATTCGTAAGTAGGTGGGTCTAAACGTTCGCCAGCAGCAAAAATGTTAGTTAAACTGGATAAATCATATTTTTTGATAAATTCACCATTTGGGTCTTCCTTTTTTATAGCTCGGAAAGCAGTAGGTGCGGTGAATAAGGCTTTCACTTTATATTCTTCAACTATTCGCCAAAAAACTCCAGCATCAGGAGTCATAATTGGTTTGCCTTCAAACAAAACAGTTGTGCATCCGTGTAATAATGGAGCGTAGATAATGTAAGAATGACCAACCACCCAACCAACGTCCGAAGCTGCCCAATAAACATCACCCGGTCGCATGTTGTAAACAGCCTTCATACTATATTTCATGGCTACTGCATGACCACCAGTATCACGAACTACTCCTTTGGGTTTGCCAGTAGTTCCAGAAGTATAAAGAATGTACAATGGATCAGTTGCTTTCACTGGTACACAATCGGCTGGAGCTGCTTGCTCTATTGTTGTTTGCCAATCTAAATCACGCCCATCTATCATGGTTGCTTTAGCTTGAGGACGTTGTAATATAATACAGTTTTGAGGTTTATGTTGAGATAGCTCTAAGGCATTGTCCAATAATGGCTTATACTCAATAATACGTTTAACTTCAATCCCACAAGAAGCAGACATAACTACTTTTGGTTGAGCATCGTCAATACGGGCTGCTAATTCAGGAGGAGCAAAACCGCCAAATACTACGGAATGAATTGCTCCTAATCTAGCACAAGCAAACATTGCGATAGCTGCTTCAGGAATCATAGGCATATAAATAATAACTCGGTCGCCTTTAGTAACTCCTAAATTAGCTAACATACCAGCAGCTTTAGCTACTTGATCTCGCAATTCACGGTAGGTATATTGTTTTTTTGTATTAGTAACCGGAGAATCATAAATTAATGCTACTTGTTCAGCCCGACCATTTTCTATATGATAATCTAAAGCAAGATAGGCAGTATTTAACTCGCCATCTGCAAACCATTGATGGATACCGTCAGAATTTTTGGAGAGAATTTGTTCTGGGAAACGATACCATTGTAAATCAGCGGCTTTCTCTTTCCAAAATTCGTTGGGGTCCTCTATAGAACGTTTATATTCGTTCTTATAAGCCATACCATTTATCCTCTTAAATTTGTTATAATCTATCTATAATGGTTTAAATAATATTAAAAAATATATTACCCGAAATCAAAGTTTATAGCAATTCTTATGTTATGAATACTTAATTTTTAATAAACTTCAATACAAATACAACTCATTACTGATATATTTTTTATTTATGCTTGTTTTTAATCAAGAATTACCGACGATAAAGTAAATTACTTTTTAGTCTATAAAAAATGATATAATGATTTGCTTAAGGAAAAAACTAGTAATCAAAACTTTAAAAAATGAAATCAATTATTCTAATTGTAGACGATAACCCAGAAAATTTAAGTGTTTTAGGGAACTTGTTGAGTAGAAATGATCGTAGTTTAATCTTTGCTCAAAACGGTACTATGGCATTGGATTTTGCTAAAAGAAAAGGTCCTGATCTTATTCTGTTAGACATTATGATGCCGAATATGGATGGTTTTGAGGTATGTCGAAAATTAAAACAAGATATTAAATTATTAGATATTCCAATTATATTTCTAACTGCTAAAATCGAACAAGATGATGTTGTAACTGGATTGCGATTGGGGGCAGTAGATTATGTCACCAAACCTTTCAATCAAGAAGAGTTGCTTACTCGTGTTAATACCCATCTTGAACTTCAAACGACAAAAAAAGAACTAATAATAGCACTTGCAGAAAAAGAAGAAGCTCTTGCTACAAAAAATAAATTTTTCTCTATTATTGGTCATGATTTAGGTAATTTATTTAATGGATTGTTAGGTTTTACTTCTCTATTGATTGAGGATGATGTA
Organism: Candidatus Halobeggiatoa sp. HSG11; assembly: GCA_030378105.1. Lineage (GTDB taxonomy): Bacteria > Pseudomonadota > Gammaproteobacteria > Beggiatoales > Beggiatoaceae > DRQV01. The sequence goes on from JAUCGL010000043.1 coordinate 14,065, forward strand.
GAACAGGAAAAAAAGAACGATTATATTCAAAATATATTTAAAGCTGCTGAAAAAGGCTCTGATTTATTAAAAAATTTACTTGATTGGTCAAAATCACAAATAGGTAATATGCAAGTAGAGCCTGTCCTTCTTGTTCTTAAAGATGTCGTTTCCAGAAATGTTGATTTTCTAGATACAAAAGCAGAAGCAAAAAATATTACTCTATCTTTTGAAATTCAAAATGATATTATTGTATTTGCTGATCTTAATATGTTGAATACAGTTATAAGAAACTTGCTTTCCAATGCGATTAAGTTTACTAAACCCAATGGTACAATTAAAATAACCTCTGAAAAATTAGGAAACTTGATTGAACTGTCGATTATAGATGATGGTGTTGGTATAAAAACTGAAGATATAAATAAACTATTTCAAATAAATATGACTTATACAACTATTGGAACGGCTGAAGAGGTAGGTAATGGCTTAGGTTTGATTTTATGCAAAGAGTTTATTGAAAAAAATGGAGGCACAATAGGAGTTGAAAGTGAGTTTGGGAAAGGTAGCCGGTTTTATATCCGTATTCCAATAAATGCTTAAGATGTGGTATCATCATCAATTTGATAAATCCTGAATTCTGACAACTTTTAAGTGTTTTTATTCACTTATTTCGTTAATTCGCTGTATTATAGACATTCATAAAATACATTCGTGTGAAATCTGCGAGGTTTTGGAAACCTCGTAGGTTTTTAGTAAAATTATTTATCTGAAAAACTATAGGTTATCATCACTATATAATAACTTGGAAACATATTGCACATTCTTTAACTCAAAAATTTTGGATTAATTGTATGATAAAATTTACTTTTTATTTATTTTCTCTTATCTTAATATTTGCATCGGTACGAGTGGTTACAGTTAAAAACCCAGTACATGCCGCATTATTTTTAGTATTAGCATTTTTTTCATCAGCAGCAATCTGGCTATTATTGCAAGCTGAATTCCTTGCTATTGCATTGGTCTTAGTTTATGTTGGTGCAGTTATGGTATTATTTTTATTTGTGGTAATGATGTTAGAAATTAATTTTTCTCAATTACGAGAAGGATTTGTTCGTAACTTACCAGTAGCAGGATTAGTTGGAGCTTTAATTTTACTGGAAATGGTTTTCGTGGTCGGAGCTTGGCAAAATGTTCCACCACCAGTAGCAACTGAAATACCAAATATTGTAGCCTTAGGGCAAGTTTTATATACAGATTATTTCTATCCATTTGAAATAGCGGCGGCATTGTTATTAGTTGCAATGATTGCTGCTATCGCTTTAACCATGCGTCCTCACAATCGGGCCAAATATCAAAAACCAGACCAACAGGTAAGTGTTAATCGTGAGGATTATGTCCGAATTGTTAATATACCGTCTGAAGCAAAGGATTAATATAATGCCAGAATTATCTGATTTTCTTATTTTAGGAGCCATTTTATTTTGTATCAGTATAGCAGGAATCTTTCTTAATCGTAAGAATTTGATTATTATACTTATGTGTATAGAATTAATGTTACTATCAGTCAACTTAAACTTTATTGCTTTTTCTTATTTTAATGCAGATATTGCTGGACAAGTCTTTGTATTTTTTATACTAACAGTTGCAGCAGCAGAATCAGCGATAGGATTAGCAATCTTGATAGTCTTGTTCCGTAATAAAGGTTCAATTAATGTTGAAGACCTTAACGCTTTAAAAGGATAGTTTTTTAAGTTTAAATTGGTAGTCCTAAATAAGTAGTGATGTTTCCAAAAAACCTGCTAGGTCTCTGAGACCTGACAGGTTTAAGTAGGGGAACTAGGCGTGGTTTGACTATGGTAATGGTAACGGCATTTCTTGTTCATTAACAATTAATTTGCCATCTTTAAAACTTGCAATCAGTTGATAATTATCTTCAACTTCAACCAACACTTTCTTTTCTAAATAACTATTTATCTGTTCCTCCGCAGCTACTTTAGCATCTGTCTTATTTGGTGATTGCTGAAACTGATTAATCATAGCTTGTTTTAACAGTTTTTTACTTATATTAACAGTAGCTTCAGCATATAAAGAATTAAGTAAAACTGGCACAGCTAAACTTTTAGCCTTTTTTCCATCTAAACCAATTGTTAAATTACCTTGCAGTTTACCTTTTGAAGTTTGCAATAATAGTTGATGCATCTGTATTTCCGGAGATTTTGCTAGTAACTTAGGAGCAACTTCCATCAATTCGCCAAGCATAATAATCATTACCATCGGATTATTTTGTAAGCTATGGAATTTATTTTGTAAAGCTAACAAAGATGCTGTATCCAAATTGGCTAAACTGATGTCCAAAGTTTGGGTTATATCTTCTAAACCGGTTGCAATATCTGCTGGTAAATTAACCTTGTCAACCATAGTTTTCAAATTAAAATTAATCACATTATCCTGTTCTTGAATATCAGTAATCAATCGTAAGTTTTTTAAACCAGTCTTAACATCATTTTCAGTAAAATCAATATGCCTAAGTTGTATAGCTAAATTTCCAATTTCTAGGCCACTAGCTAGTTTTTTGATGTCAAAATTGGCCATGAGAGATTGTAAATTTAATTTATTTTTATCTTCTTGAGCATTAAAAGAAGGAAGATTAACGCTTAATTTAATTGGTTTAAACTTAGCGTCAAATGTACTATGAACATCTAATTTATCTAGTGATATTAATAATTTATCTTTTTCAGTGATTTTAATACCATTAAAGCTAGTATCGGCTTTCAGGTTGATAAAATTACCAGTAAAAGTTAAATGTGAACTCAAATTTTTCCAGTTGATCAAAATTTTATCGTTGGCAATTTGATACTTAGGCATTGTTACGTCACTGATACCATTACTATTTTCATCTACTTTAGTTTTGATAGATATAGTTGGGAATTTATCTGAAAGTTCCAACGTAGTATCAATTTGCACTGGCAAGGTGTGTAGGTGGTTAGACAAACTGTTGCGAATAAGTTTCAACAATGATGATGGATTATTTTTCAACTTTTTAGTCGATAATGACAATGTTTCTTTTGGTAAAAATTCACCACCATTAATACTGTGCCGTATATTCAAATTGATAACATCTTCGGCTTTAGATTTAGGTTCAGCAATGCTGGCCATTGGTAAAATAACAATCAGTAATAAAACTAATATCTTTTTCATGTGAATATCTTAAAAGTAGTTTGTGAAAGATAGGTATTTCTATAAGAAATGAAAAATACTATTTTCGGATTTAGTAAGAAAATTTTCCAAGTTAAAATTCAGATAGTCCTGCAATATGTAGTAATAAGTTAATTATTTCTTTCTATGATACAGTAAATGATCTTTTGTTTTTTCAGCACCTGAGTCTGTAATAGGAATCATGGTAACTGATATTTTTGGAGGAATAGCAATAAGTCCTACAGTTACTTCTTCCACTATATGATCAGGAAGAAATAGAGTTTTAGGTGTATCAAATATGGTTTTTAATAGAAAATTAGTAATCATTTCATTTTCATATTTTTTAAGCAATGCCTTTTCTTGTTCTTTAGTCAGGTGATTTTCACGTACAAAGTAAAAATCTGGACCCGGCAATAAACCAATATTAGCAGTGACTCCTGAATATTTAAAACCAGCTTCTTTCATAACATCCTTATAATACTGAAGTTTTTCCGTACTACCTTTCAGATTATTAGATATTAAATTCTTAGTGTCAGCAGTTAGTTCCTGAGTTTGTTCAATTACTTTGGAAGATAATTTATCTGTTTCTTCTATCGTTTTATCAGTTAGCTCTTGTGCTTTACCTATTACAGAATCCCACAAACTTTCGGTATTATCAGTAGAATTTTCAGAACTATTTGAGTCATTATCCCACCACCATCCCATTGACTGCATAGGAAAAACTGTTAGTAGTAGGAGAGTCAATATACTAGCGAGATATGTTTTCATATAACCTCATGTTTAAGTTAGGTATCTAGTTAAGATAACGGCATTATACTATATCTGATAATAAAAAGGAATGTACATAAATTATTTAGTCAACTATAAGTTTTTCAGATAAATAACTTCACAAAACCTGACAGGTCTTCGATATCTGTCAGGTTTGCCTATTAAGAAAGTAAAATGGTAATTACCGTATTGTCTTAAATTGTCATTTTCTTTATTTTTTGATACAATGAAGTATATATCATATATGGAGATACTTAATGTTACAAAAGATTTTATTACCTATAGTATTAATTTTAATGGTACAAGGTGTTATGGCAAAGACAGTTTCTGATTGCGAAAATACTGATGATATTGCAAAAATGAGTTCCTGTGCAGAAAAAGCCTATTTAAACTCTAAAAAAGAGCTTAATAGTAAAATTAAGACAATTAAATCTCAGAAAGATGTAGGTAGTAGAGCCAAAAAATTGTTAGATAAAGCCCAAAAATCATGGGGACAATTTCGATGGAACTACTGCATATTTGCTACGATAGATATGGAAGGTGAAGTTGGTTATTCTTTTCATAAATTTGAATGTCTAGGGAATGTTACTAAACAACAAATCAAAAATTTACAAGAATATATAGAAGGATTAGATGTATAATCTTGTGGTCAGCAAATATGCTGACCTTTTTGAATTTAGCGTTCGGAGAAACTTTGCATAAAAATTGCCCGATGGATATCGCCTAAACTGACCATACCAACTAATTTATTACCATCAGCAACTGGGATGCGACGGAAATTACGTCTTGCCATAACTGATACTGACTTTAAAATAGGCATATCAGGACTAACTGTTACTGGCTCTTTAGTCATAAGATCAACAGCTTTCAATGGCAGGACTTTTTTATATTCAGTTTCTCGATTTTCAAAATCAAGAGTTCCCATTCCACCCATTATATCTTCTAAATCAGGAAATAAATAACGTAGTACATCTTGTTCTGATAAAATACCAATGATTATGTCATCTGTTTCAATCACTGGTAAACCACTGAAACGATTAAGACACATTATAGATGCTACTTCGGTCAAACGAGTGTCTGGATTAATCGTTCTAACAGCACGAGTCATAATTTCTTTAACAAGCATATTAACAACCTTTCAATTATTAGAGTTTATAAAAATTAGTCTTAAAAAACGATTTAATGGATTACCAAGGCATAAAATTATTAGCAAATGATGCAGGTCGTGATAAATTTGACATGCCATGATTCATCATGGTTAAATCACGTCGCATTTGATCAGTTGTAGCGGTTATTATTCTTATTGATTGATCCAAATTCTGCATTGAGTCATCCATTGTTAAAATAGAAGTATCTATATTACCAATAGAAACGTCCATACGAGTCATGGAACGGTCCATTTGCACCATCATTTTATCTATATTAGATAAGGACGTTGTCATATTACTCATAGAATGATCCATTTGAGCAACATGATCTAACATAGGTTGTAAAGTGTCAAGTTTAACTGATATATCACTCATAGTACGAGTCATCATTTGTACTTGCCCTGACATAACTTGAATTTGTTCGGATAAACTAGAGATACTATTAGTCATAGAACCCATATGTTGTCCCATGTCTGGGTCCATGCTCCGTGCCATAGAATTCATATCATGTGTTAAACTATAAATTAAGAAAAAACCATAACCTGCTAATATAACAAAGGCAAACATGGCTGGATAAACAATAATTTCCCACCGTCTAGTGCTTTGTTGAAAACTACTTACAAACTTTTCCATTTGGCCACTACTAATAGCAGCACCACATTCCATAGCCGCTTGTGGTGGAGATACTTTATGACTTATTGATTTAGTGGAAATTGTAGCCATTATAATGCTCCTTATTGCCCATTGTTTTTAAGTATGATAACTCATTTTGTCCTTAATATTGAGAAAATAACCTCACTTATTAAAATTATAACTCATATAATTTCTATTATAGGGGTTAAATGCTATATTAGAATATACTAATATAGTAAATTTATAAAAATATTTCTACCTAAATTATAAATTATGGAAAATCAACCATCAGAATTATATCAAGCAATAGATGCTTTTATTCAAACAACAACTATGGAGGAAGCTATTGAAATAATTGAACAACATCAAGAATTATTAACTGATAATGCAGATATTTTATTTAGTACCATTATCAGCAATGCTCGTACTCAAGGTCATGAAAATACAGCTAAAGCACTTGATGAACGTCGTGATTTTATTCGTAGCATTCGTGAAGAAAAAACTAGTTTATAATTCTTAATATAAATACTTAAAGTTAATGTTCAAAAGTACATTAAGAATTAAGTATTAGGAATTAAACATTAATTAAAGGAGCCTTAAATATGTTTCAAGGTAGTATGGTAGCATTAATAACCCCCATGACCGAAGATGGCAAAATTGATGAGGCTAGTTTACGAAATTTAGTAGACTATCATATTAAAAATCAAACTAATGCAATTGTGTCAGTGGGAACAACTGGAGAATCAGCAACTTTAAACCATGATGAGCATTGTGAAGTAATAAAAATCACTGTTGAACAGGCAGCTAAACGAATACCAGTTATTGCTGGAACTGGTTCTAATTCAACAGATGAAGCAATTGAATATACTAAATGTGCAGTTGAAGTTGGGGCTGATGCTTGTTTGTTGGTGACACCATATTATAATAAGCCAACTCAGGAAGGTTTATATCAACATTATAAAAAAATTGCTGAAGCAGTATCAATTCCTCAATTACTCTATAATGTGCCGGGGCGTACTGCTTGTGATATGTTGCCAGCTACTGTTAAAAGATTAGCTCAGATAGATAATATTATTGGGATTAAAGAAGCGGTTGGTGATTTAACTAGAATCAAAGATTTAGTTGCAATAGCGAATGATAATTTTGCAATTTATAGTGGTGATGATGGTACGGCGATGGAGTTAATATTGGCTGGTGGTAAAGGTACTATTTCGGTGACTGCTAATGTTGCACCAAAAACTATGAATGCTATGTGTCAGGCTGCTCTTGATGGTAATCGGGTTGCAGCGGAAACGATTAATAACAAGTTAATGGGTTTACACAAAAAATTATTTGTTGAATCTAATCCAATCCCAGTTAAATGGGCTGTACATAGGATGGGGTTGGTTCCTGCGGGTATTCGATTACCATTGACTCCATTGTCAGCAGAATATCATGCAGTTATTGAACAGGCTATGCAACAAGCAGAAGTTAATTATGGCTAGATTATTGTTGTTATTTGTATGTTTAATTTGGTTATCAGGTTGTGGTACGGTTGTTAGATATTTGGATGCCACTTGGGTTGATGATCATAAATCTTATGAAGAAGGTAAACCTTTGCCAGCTTTGGAAGTTGTACCGGAACTTAAGCAGGAATAAGTTGGTAAACTCACAATCTTTTGATGAGTTTTTGTTCTAATTAGTTCTACATTCAATATAGTTTTTCAGATAAATATTTTCACCAATAGACCTGCCAGGTTTCGCAAACCTGGCAGGTCTGGTCTGAGTATTATTGTAGATTGAGTTAGACTTTCATTATCTGGTAACCCTGCTAGGTCTTTGATACCCAGCAGGTTTTTTGAAATCATCTTATCTCATGTATGTTCTTTTTATTTTTAACTCTTAAATTAATCAATGACAACAGCTGGTTACTGAAATTAATATCAATATCAATTGGTAAATATAAATGTTGTTGATTTGCAAAGGTTTGACATTTAACAGCATCTTTTTCCGTCATTATAACTAGTAGGTTATCGTTAAACTGAATATTTTTAGGTTGGTAATGATGATGATCTGGAAATGGATGTTGATGAATGATAAGCCCTTTTTCTCGCAAAAAACTAAAAAATTTATCTGGATTACCAATTCCAGCAACAGCATGTACAGTCTGGCCTCGTAATTCTGTTAAATCACATAATACCTGATTGTCCAATACTTTGCATAATGGTTTAACTTGATATTGCATAATATTTTCTGACTTATTTTGTGAGCCATTAACTATTATAAAATCCATTTCTGTTAGGGAGTTTAATGGTTCACGCAAAGGGCCAGCCGGTAAACAACGCTGATTGCCATAACGCCGAGTGGCATCAACAATTGCAATTCTTATATCATGAAACAAAGCATAATGTTGTAAACCATCATCACTTATGATAATGTCGCAATCATGATATAGAACAGATGCTGCCTGAAACCGATTGGGCGAAACCACAACTGGGCAATTACTTTGGCGGGCCAATAATACTGGTTCATCACCTACCAAATAAGGATCACTATCTGGATACACAACTTGTGGCCATTCCTTGGCATTGCCTTTATAACCTCTGCTTATTATTCCCGGTTTAAATCCTTGTTGTTTTAAAAAACGTCCTAGCCAGCTAACTAAAGGAGTTTTACCAGTGCCTCCCACAGTTATGTTACCAACCACAATTACTGGAACTGGAATATGTTTACGAGTGAAAAAGTTATGTTTATACGCTTGACGACGAATTCGTACAACAATACAAAATATCCAAGCTAACGGAATTAACAAAATACTAAATGGATGTTTCTTATACCACAAATCATCAAGTGTCATTATTTTTTTAAAATCCAAATCCCACTATAGTTATATCATCTTGTTGTTCATTATCACCTTTGTATTCATTTAGTAATTTAAACAATTCTTCCTGTTGTACAGAAAAATCACGCTTATAGTTTTTCAATAACATATCTTTAAAACGTCTATTACCTAATGGAAAATGTTTTAAACCACCAAGTTGGTCAATAAAACCATCTGTGGGAATATAAAAAGACATACCAGCTTCAATCGGAATTGTATACGATGTAAAGGGAAAATTAACTTGAGCTTTTTTATAACCCAAACTCGCCTTATTACCTTTTATAAGTTTAAGTTCATCATTTTTAATATAATGCAGAGATAATCTAGCTCCGGCAAAAGTTAAAGTTTGATATTTAAAGTCAACCAAACATATTGCTGCATCCAAACCATCATCAGAATTAACATGTTCACTATCTTGTTGCAATGCTGTTTTTACTGAAAAACTTAATTTCTTAAGAATTTCAGATGGTTCATAACAATTTTCATCTCTGGTAATACGTCTTATACTTGTTGATGCAACCATAGCCATAAACGCTCCTGGAACTCCATGCCCAGTACAATCCATAACCGCTATAATCAATGTCTTTTCAAAAAGTTCCGCATAAATAATATCACCACCAACAATATCTCGTGGTATCCATGCAAAAAAATGCTTGGGCAAAATCTTATTGATTCTAGCCGAGTTAGGTAACAAAGAACTTTGGATGGTTTTTGCATATCTTATGCTATCCACCATCATTTCGTTCACAGCCTCAATAGCTGCTAAACGTACTGTTTCTACTTGTAATTTTTTGATTTTAAGATGGGTTTTTAATCTAGCCAATAGCTCATCTTTAACAATTGGTTTAGTTAAATAATCATTAGCTCCAGCATCTAAGCCAGTTACTAAATCTACAATCTGATTTTTAGCAGTCAAAAGTAAAATAGGTAATTCATCGGCTTTCCATTGTTTTCTTATTTCAATTGTCACCTCATACCCGGAAATTTTGGGCATCATAACATCTAATAAAATTGCATCTGGTTTTAAACCATTTTTTATTAATTCTAAGGCTTGCACCCCTGAATTTGCTTGAGTTATATTATGATTTTCTAAAGACAAATAATTTTCTAATACTTGTAAATTAACTGGTTCATCATCAACAATTAAAATGTCAGAACCAATTTTACTTTGGCTTGATTGGTTATCCGTGTTCTCTATTTCTGGCAAATTTTCCAATTCCAAATCTTCAGAATAACTCTCTACTTTAGATACTTGAACTTTTTTAGTTTCTAATAAACTGGCTTCTCCATCTGCAATTGGTAAAGTAAAAATTAACTGTGAACCCTCTCCAACAACAGATTCAGCCCAAATTTCTCCCCCATGCAATTCTACCAGTTGTTTAGTTACAGCTAAACCTAAACCAGTTCCACCATATTCCCTCGCAGTTGAGCCTTCACCTTGTTCAAATGAACCAAAAACACTTTCTAATTTATCTGTTGGAATACCAATTCCAGTATCAATAACTCTTATTTCTACATGTGAATCAGTTGCCTTGGCAGTTATTTCAATAGTTCCAGTTTCAGTAAATTTTATTGCATTACCAAGTAAATTATAAAAAACCTGTTGCAATCTATTTTCATCAGCTTGAACTGGTGGTAAATCTTTTGTCACCGAATTTAACAGTTGTAACTCTTTATCTTGTACTATAGTTTGGTTTAAATTAAGCACAATTTCCACAATTTCTTGTAATGCAATTGGTTTAAGCTGTAAATCTAATTTTCTTTGCTTAAGTGTAGAAAAGTCTAAAATATCATTTACTAAGTTAGCTAACCGTTTACCACTACCAACAATCATGGCAAGGTTGCTGACAGTTTTTTTAGATAATTGACCAGTTGCTCCATCAATTAAGGATTCTGCAATTCCAATAATTCCGTTTAAAGGGGTACGCAATTCATGTGAAGTATTAGCTAAAAATTCATCTTTAAGTTTATTGGCGGCCTGTAACTGTTCATTAAGATTTTGTAAACGAGCATTGAAAGCTCTAGTGAACTCTAGTTTTCTTTGTTGAGCTATAAAAATTCCAATAATACTACCTAAAATAATGATGGTATAAATAGTATAAGCCCACCAAGTTTGCCACCAAGGTGGTAAGATAGTTACTTGTACCGAAGTGCCAGTTTCATTCCATAAGTTATCATTATTGGAAGCTTTCACGCTAAAAGTATATTTACCAGCATCTAAGTTAGTATAAGTAGCAAATCGCCGACTACTATCAATATAAGTCCATTCTTTATCAAATCCTTGCATCATATAAGCATATTGATTTTTATCTGAATTTCGATAATTAAGTGCAACAAATTCAAATCCAAATACTGATTGATCGTAGGATAAAACAATCTGTTTAGCAAAGTTAATATGTTTTTGTAAAGGAGCAGTTTCGCTTGCGATAATAGATTGATTAAATAGTTGAAAATCAGTTAAAACCACTGGAGGAAGATGAGAATTATCGGTTAATTTATCTGGATAAAAGGTATTAAAACCATTAAGTCCACCAAAAAACAGTTCACCAGTGATACTTTTATAAGCTGAACGTGGTAAAAATAAATTACCCTGTAATCCGTCTCGTTTGTCATAATTTCTAAAAGTTTCCGTTTTGGAATTAAATTTTGACAACCCATTATTAGTACTGATCCATAGATAACCTTGTTTATCTTCTAAAATTCCAGCTACACTATTTCCAACTAAACCGTGTTTGGTTTGATAAGCAGTAAAATCTTGAGTTGTTTTGTTAAATCTATTTAAGCCGTCGTTTGTACCAACCCAAATTATACCTCTTCTGTCTTCTACAATAGTAGATATAACGGCACTACTTAAACTACGAGGATTATTACTTGGCGTATAATTAGTAAAAGTTTGTTTAACTGGATCAAAGCGACTAACTCCAGAATCATCTGCTCCAATCCATATTATTCCTCTTGAATCAACTTTCACTACGGATAACCAGTCAGCAACAACACTGTTAGGATTATTTTTATCATGTGTATGGTGCTTAACAGTTTTTGTGAATGGGTTAAATTTGTCTAATCCGCCTCCCATAGAAGCAATCCACACATTACCATCAATATCTATATCTATATCCCATATAACATCATAATTTAAGCTATTTAAATCATTTGGGTCACGCCGATAATGGATAAATTTTTCAGTAATTGGATCAAAATGATTTAAACCACCACCCTCAGTAGCAATCCATAGTTTGCCATCTTTATCAGGATGGATAGCCATAACCAAGTTATTGCTTATACTGTCAGGATTTTTGCTATCATGCTGATAGTGAGTAAAAGTTTTATGTTCTAATTTATTAAGCCCCCCGCCTTTAGTACCAATCCATAGAGTGTTATTATCTTCATAAATAGCACTTACTTGATTATTACTTAAAGTATTTTTCTGTAACGAATTTTGTCTATAAGTGGTAAATCTATCATAACCATGATCATATTTATTAACTCCATTATCAGTTGTTATCCACACAGTACCAGTATTATCTTCATAGATACCAAATACAGTATTATTACTTAAACTATGTGGATTATTTGATTCAGCTTGATAATGTAAGAAGTTATTATTGCTTCTATCAAGCTGATTAAGCCCGCCACCTAATGTACCTATCCACAGTATACCTTTGCTATCTTCATAAATTGAAGTGACTAAATTATGGCTTAAACTATTTGGATTATTTTTATCATGTTGATAATGAGTAAAAGTTTCTGTTTTTGGATCAAATTGCTCTAAACCACTTTCGGTTGCAAGCCATAAAAATCCTTTTTTATCTGCATAGATAGTACGTATGGAATCGTTAGCTAAACTATTGAGATTAGTTTTGTCATGTTTATAATGAACAAAAGTTTCTGTATGAGGATTGAATTTATTTAACCCTCCTCCATGAGTACTTATCCAAAATATACCAGCATTATCTTGATAGATGGAATAGGTTTTGTTATGACTTAAACTGTTTGGATTTTCAGTATCATGCTGATAATTAATGAAGGAGTTACTACTTGAATCAAATTTACTAAAACCATTGTCATAAACCAATACCCAAATATTACCATCGTTATCCTCATATACGGATTGAATATTATCGCCAACTAAGCTATTGGGATTTTTAGGATCATGTTGGTAACGAGTAAATATTTCTGTCTTAGGATCAAATTTGTTTAAACCACCACCAAAAGTAGCAATCCATAAATTTCCATTTCGATCTTTGATCAAAAACCAAGTGTAATTATTGCTGAGACTATTTATATTCTTTGGATCATGTTTATAGATGGTAAATTCTGCACCATCATATTTAGCCAAACCGTTTTTAGTGGCAAACCACATAAAACCTTGCTCATCTTGAACAACGGAACTAGTGAAATTGCTTGGCAATCCGTCTTCCACATTCAAATGTTCAAATTTGATTTCATTCCCTTGGGCAACTATAAATATAGCTAAAATAAAAGTTCCCAGAAAAACTTGAAATAAAGTTTTCATGTAATTTCAATTTAATAATTAGTATTTAAGTGATTATTCAGTACAAATAATTTTGATTATTTTTTATTATATTTTGTGGACATCTTTCATTTTTCAGTCTTTATTCTTAATTCTCAATATTTTGACTGAAATATGAAAGGTATATGTATATTAATTAAGCTATTAACAATCCAGTTTTAGCGGTAAAATTCAATGTTTCAATTAACAACTTATTTAATACTTCTTGGCGATTAGATTCCGTTAAAGTTAATGGTTCACCAGTTTTTTGATTGGTGATATTAAGAGATAGTTTATCTTCTGCTACCCAGTTTTCCAATAAATTCAATAAATCAGCGTGACTATGACGACCGTCTAAATAAGGTAATAGATGTAAACAGACCACATTTTGCATTATCAGCCATTCACTGCGTAAATTAGTTATTTTGGAAGTTTGTTTGGCCTGCCAACTGGCAATAGAACTAGCTTGTGGATATTCACTAACTGTTGTAACAATTGCAGTTGATTGACTGTGTAGCTCGATTATTCCTTTAGAATAACCTATCAAAAGAGCATTAGTAATAGTCTCTTGATCAGTTGTAGAATTAGAGTTGGTGTCTTGTCGAGCTTGTTCAAGTAATTCATCAAATGCTACTGCTCTAGGCCATTCTTTACCTAAATAACGTAAAGCTGCTTGTACAATTAATTTAGAAGTAGATAAAGTTCCTCTGCTATTTTCAAATTTTTCATAAGAATCAGCGTTTGGTTGCATGGAAGATGCAACATATAGATTAGCCAATTTATCTGGTGATAAAGACCGGTTTAAACTAACATCCTTATGGCATAGCAAGGTATGACGAAAACTACGATTACTCAATATATCAATCATTTGTTCTTGAGTTATTAAGTCACCATTAAACATTTGCAATGCTTGCTGTTGTGAATCAGGAAAACTATCTGGTAGCATGGTACTTAAAAAAGCATCGCTTAGATAATTTAAATTATGGGATTTAGCTTGTTGCATAAATTCATGAAAATACAAAGGTTCATTTTGTTCTTTTGCCAGCTCTGTACAAACAAATGTCTCTGGTAATTGAACTAAATTATTAACTTCTTCGCCAATGAACTGTTCATAAGGATTTTTAGTTTCTTTAGTTGCATCTAATAAAAACTTTAATAAGACTTTATGTTGATTGATTTTGACAGTTGGATCATCAATTGAGGCTGATAAATATAACATCATGTCACGAATAATATTGTTGACATTCCAACCCGGTTTAGTACTAAAACCAATATAAGCAACACCATTTGGAGCTAAATTATGTTCACAGATACTAAGAATTTTATCTTGTACTTCAGGTGATACCCATGAAAAAATTCCATGAGCAATAATGTAATCAAATTGACCAAAATCAGGATTAATATCCTGAATATCAGTTTGTTGCAAAGTAATATTTGATAACTTCAAAGCATCAATTGCATCTTGGCCAGATTTAATATTTTGTTCTGATGTGTCTACACCAGTAATAGTTGCTTCTGGTAACGCATAGGCAGTAGGAATAATATTGCTTGCATCACAACAACCTAATTCTAAAACTCGACAGGTCGATAAATCAGGTGGTGTCATACCAAAAAGAGTTGCTAAAGTAGCCAAACGATTAGGTTGAGCGTAAGGCATTGCGTTACAAGTATTTGGTAATTCATCAAAAGCTGTTTGAGGTAATGGCATGTTATTTTGTTGATTATTTGGATTGAAAATTATAATAGCATATTTGATTGGAATATGAGTAAATCTTAAAAAGTTCTTTCATTCCAACCCCACGATGTTCTTTCTACATTAACAAATTCAATGTATATCCGGTCTGGAGAAATTTTTAAATTGCTTGCGATAAATGTACATAATTTTGAAGATAATGTCTTAGTATTTGTTGGTAAATTAATACTTTTCAATGTTAAATGGGCCATTGGTTGTTCAGAGCCTGCAAATAGCATAGGAATATTAGTTTGTAAGGCTATCATAACGTAAGATTCTGGCTTACCTAAAATATCAGCAACAGCTTGTGAAGCATTAGCTAACAATGTGTCTTCCACTTCAATATTAGTTTGGATTTGTAAATATGGCATTATGGTTTTCCTGCATATAAGATACCATGATAGGTCTTATTTGCTAATTTTATGTTAAATAGTATTAAATTCAATGATTAAGTTAATTATAGATAGTTTATTCATTAAGGGAATACACATGAGATTATAACTTGAAATTCAATATTTTAAAACTGAATTTGTTGGCAATAATTTTGCATAGATAATTTTATCTTAAAAAATAGAATATCTGAGGAAATTAATTATGTTTTATATAACTACTGTTTTAAGTTTAGTTGTTTGTATAAGTTGTACTAGTGAACCAGTTATTCCATCTACACCACAATGTGGAAAGATAGGTCAAGTTTATAATCCAACAGTTCCAAAAAATAAGAAGGAAGTTAAGGCAAGAGGTGTACAAAGACGTGGGAATAAATAAATTTGTAATTACTCACTTTTCCTTGGCAACAAAGTAAAAATAATTTCCAATATAAAACATGGAAAAATTGCCGATGTTAAATGCAATATCTCACCTCAATTCAAAAAAACTAATAAAAAATCGTCATCAAAATAGAAATTTCACTAGTACTCTGACATTTTTGTTATGATGAATACAATATTATGATATATTACCTATAAATTTAAACCAATTATAGCGAATATATTCACCATGCCAGCCAAAAAATATAAAGTAACATTAACAAAAGAAGAACGTATTGACTTAAAGCAATTGACATCAAAAGGAAAAATAGCAGCACGCAAACTTATTCATGCTCAAATTGTAATTATTGGCAGATGAAGCAGGTGAAAGAACTTCATTAAAAGATGCCGATATAGCGAAAGCACAGAATATCAGCAGATTGACAGTAGAAAGGGTTCGCAAACGTTTTGTTGAAGAAGGTATTGATTCGGCACTCAATCCAAAAGTTCAAAAACATCGTATACAAAAAAAACTTGATGGAAAAGCCGAAGCTTTTTTGATAGCAACAGCCTGTTCTCAGGCACCAGAAGGGCGTTCTGATTGGACACTGAGATTGCTTGCGGATAGATTGGTTGAATGTGATATTGTTGATTCAATATCTACTGAATGTGTTCGACAGACATTAAAAAAAAACGAATTAAAACCTTGGCAGAACGAATGTTGGATCATTCCACCCAAAGAAAATGCAGATTTGTGCAATGGAAGACGTGTTGGAAGTCTTTCCATCGAAACTACAAAAAAGATGAAGTATTGGTTTGCATGGATGAAACCAGCAAACAACATGTGAAAGAAACGCAAACACCATTACCTCAAAAAAAAATAGCGTTGAGAAATATGATTATGAATATGAACGCAATGGTGTGAGCAATCTATTTATGCTGTCTGCACCACTGGAAGGGTGGCGACATGTTGAGGTCACAGACAGACACACCTACAATTGATTGGGCACATTTAATGAAGAATGTAGGTTGATAAACACTATCCAGATAAAAAGATCATATTGGTTATTTCTACTTTGTCACCTAACCCATCCAACAAACTAACAGACTGATTTTCTTTAGTTCTTTGAGCGGAATCAATATTGGATTGACGTTTCCTATGACGAACATCCATCTGTCGCATAACCTCATCTGTGGTTACATCACGTCTAGGCAAAAAATGACTCAACAAAATGCGAATGTCTGAACAGTAATGGTTTTTCCACTTTAT
>JAUCGL010000044.1 GCA_030378105.1 Candidatus Halobeggiatoa sp. HSG11
ATTGATAATTTGAACAATTACTCCGTTTAGTTTTTTGTTATATAGATAATCATAAAAATATATTCGTGTGAAACCTGCGAGGTTTTGGAAACCTCGTAGGTTTTAAGTGAAATTATAGCAATTATTAATTATGAATGGTTAATTATTAATTAAATTCTACAAAAATATCAATTATTTATTTTGTATTACTGTAATCTATTTAATCGGAAAATGCTATATAAATATGACTTCATTTCAACAATATTATAAAGGCAGTTTTACCAGTGCATTACGTTGGCATCAATTAGATGATTTATGGGAAAAAACTGTAGCCCAACCTGATGGTTGGTATATATACCATATAGGTAGAAAACCACCTACTGAACCAACAAATAAAAAAACTTTAACACAATTTATTCAAAAGGTTGATAAAATATTACACCAAGAACATAAATATGATTATTGTGGAATAGTTTATGCTGATAATAAAGAAACTCCAGCCATGATTAAAATATTCGATCCAAAAAACCTTGGTGTTGTTTGTGGAACTGGAAAAGCAATTATACATCCACGTTGGTTGTTAACTCGTATTCTTCCAGAATCTATTGAAATTAAAACTGAAATAAAATATAAACGCTGGTTACCTTTTTGGAATTAACATGATGCTAAGAATCACTAAAAAATTATTTACTGACTTGGCTATATGGATGATAGGATTTGGCCTACTGAATGGGATTTTATTTCCAATTTTTGCTTATGGCCTAGGGATAGAAGCTGAACAAGTATTTACAGTTACTTTTTGGGCTGCAACCATAACAGCCGGTTTAATAACAGGGATAATAAACTATGCTTTAGCTATGTTAGTTGTTAAGCCACGCTTAAAAATTCTAGCGGATCATATGCACATTGTTGAAAGTACTATCAGTGATGCTAATTTTACCGGTAACTGGTCAAATTGTTCAGCAGATATTTGTCGAGTTGAAGCAGATTCTGATGATGAAATTGGAGAAAGTGCAAGAGCCTTCAATGATTTAGTTGAAGCATTATTTCGAGCTCATAAAATAGAAACTGCTGTTAATGACTTTTCTAAAACTCTGTCTAGCCAATTAGAATTAGATATATTATCTAAACAAGCTCTTGATTTATTTCTGCAATATACAGATGCTATGGCTGGAGCTATTTTGATAGAATCATCTGGAGAATTGACAATTTCGGCTCATCATGGAATCACTGATTCACAATATTTAATTAATAGCGATCATATACGTAAGGCACAACGTACTCATCAATGCCAACGAATTTTATTCCCAGAAAATATAAAAATAGAAGCCTTATTAGCAAGTTTTAATCCTAGAGAAATTATTGTAATTCCATTAGAATTTAAAAATATTTCATTAGGAGTTATAGTTTTAGCTGCTAATAAAATCTTTGATAAAGATGTAACTCGTATGTTACAACTTTTTCGGCATAGTTTTGGTTTAGCTCTTAATAATGCTTTAGCTCATAGTAATTTACAACGTATTGCAGCCCTTGATGTTTTAACCGGTGCTTATAATCGGCGTTTTGGACTCACTAGACTGAAAGAAGAGTTTAATCGTGCTATACGTTCAGATACTTCTTTGGGAATAATTATGATGGATATTGACCATTTTAAATCTGTCAATGATACATATGGACATATGGTTGGAGACCGAGTATTGGGACAAATTGCAGAATCAACTTATCGTGCTTTACGAGAGGGTGATGTGCTGATACGTTATGGTGGTGAAGAATTTTTAATTCTTTTACCCGGTGCATCTTGTGCCAATAGTCTACAGCTTGGAGAACGGATTCGACGTTTAATTGCTGAATCTACAGTACAAGATGGTGAACAATCTATTAATTTTACTGCTAGTTTAGGAATAACTGCTTTTCCAGAAAACAATGTGGAAGGTGAATTAGAACTGGTTAAACATGCCGATGATGCTTTATATACCGCTAAACATCAAGGCCGTAATCAAGTTGTATTAGTACAAAATAATTTTAAAACTTAATGAAAACACCAATTAATGTTGATGATATATTGTTTAAAGTTTTGCAACAAAAAACCGGCGAAAATAATGTTGACCAATTTTTATCAGATGCTCTTCAACAACAATTGGGAGTTGAGAAAGTTTGTTATGAGATGGAAGATTCTAATTGGGAAGAAGAATTTGATGCTTGGTTGGGAGATGTTTTATAATTTAACAATTTTTACATTCTTTCACCAAACACCTTAAACTACATATGCAAAAAATACTTGAGATCACCCACTGTCATTAGCTTGATGGCTGATGTTCATTATCAGACAAAGTTAAAACCTCAGCTCCAGTTTCAGTTACTAATACAGTATGTTCCCATTGAGCGGACAAACTGTGGTCTTTAGTAACTACAGTCCATTTATCTGGCAATAATTTAATTTCTCGTTTTCCAGCATTAATCATCGGTTCAATAGTAAAAGTCATGCCCGGTTGTAATAATACATCTTCAGTTCGTGGACTAAAATAATGTAATACCTGAGGTTCTTCATGAAAAGAACGTCCGATTCCATGCCCACAATATTCTTGAACTACAGAGCATTTTTTTGATTCAGCATAGCGTTGAATTGCTGTTCCAATGTCTCTTATTAAATAAGCACCCGGTCGTATAGAATTAATCCCAATCCATAAACATTCATAAGAAATTTTTACCAGCCTATCAGATTTTATGCTTGGTTTGCCAATAATAAACATACGACTGGTATCACCATGAAATTCATCTTTAATAGTTGTTATATCAATATTAACAATATCACCATTTTTTAATTTTCGGTCACTGGGAATACCATGACAAACTTGATGATTAACTGAAGTACAAATGGATTTAGGAAAACCTTTATAACCTAAAGGAGCAGGTATAGCTTTTTGTACTTCAATAGTATAATCATGACAGATTTTATCTAATTCATTAGTGGAAATACCGGCTTTAACATAAGGAGTTATCATATCCAAAGTTTCCTTAGCTAACTGTCCAGCAATTCGCATTTTTTTTATTTCTTCCTTGGTTTTTATAAATATTGCCATTTTTTTAATATCATTTTTTTCAATTTTAAGGTAGAATGTATAGTTTTAATATCATATCACACACACATCGTCACATAAATTGGGTGCTCATAATGAGTCAGTTTATGGGGTGTGTGGAGGAATAACCCAATAGGAAAATTATGACAGACATTACCATGCGTCAAATGTTGGAAGCTGGAGTACATTTCGGACATCAAGCCCGTTATTGGAATCCACAAATGGCTCCATACTTGTTTGGAGTACGCAATAAAATTCATATCATTAATCTTGAACACAGTTTACCAATGTTTAATGATGCGGCCAACTTTTTAGGCAAACTTGCTGCGAAAAAAGGTAAAATTTTATTTGTGGGTACTAAGCGTGCCTCACAGACAGTTGTTAAAGAAGCTGCACTGCGATGTGGAATGCCATATGTTAATCGTCGGTGGTTAGGTGGAATGTTGACTAACTACAAAACGGTTAAAGCATCAATTAAGCGTTTGAAAGATTTAGAAACTATAACTCAAGATGGTACTTTGAATCGAGTAATCAAAAAAGAAGCTTTATCCATAACTCGTGAATTGGAAAAATTAGAACGTAGTTTGGGTGGAATTAAAGATATGAATGGCTTGCCAGATGCACTATTCATTGTTGATGTTGGGCATGAAAAAAATGCTGTCAAAGAAGCAGTTAAACTGAACATTCCAATTGCCGGAATTGTTGATTCCAATAATAGTCCAACTAATATTGACTATGTTGTCCCCGGTAATGATGATGCTATTCGTTCAATTACTTTATATGTTAATGGTGTTGCTGATGCCATTTTGGATAGTAAACAAGCTAGTTTACAGCCAGTAGAAGAAGATTTTGTGGAAGAAGAAGCAAAAGAACAGAAGGCTGTTGCTGAAGAAGGATAATTGATAGGAATATTTTATAGCAGTTTTCAATTGGATGAGTTACATTTAATAATTTAACTATTTGATATTTATATTGAAGTTAATTAATAATTAACCATTAACAATTGATAATTGCTATTTCAAAGTAACATAATCCAAAGCTGAGGCTTTGAACTCCAACTTAAAAACGAGGTTTAAAAAAACATGAAGATTTCCGCAGCATTGGTTAAAGAACTGCGTGAACGTACCGGTGCTGGTATGATGGAATGCAAAAAAGCATTGACTGAAAATGATGGTAATATTGAAGTTGCCATTGAAGAAATGCGTAAGTCTGGGCAAGCCAAAGCAGCCAAAAAAGCCGGACGGATAGCAGCTGAGGGTGCAATTGTTATTCGGCAAGATGATAGTTGTGCAGCTATGGTTGAAGTGAATTGTGAAACAGATTTTGTATCAAAAGGTGATGATTTTAAAGATTTTTGTGATGCAGTAGCCAACACAGTCCTAACTGAGAAACCGGCTGATTTAGAAGCATTATTAGCAGTTACTTTAAGCGGTGGAGAAAAGACTGTTGAAAAATCTCGCCAAGATTTAATTGCCAAAATTGGTGAAAATATCAATGTACGCCGCTTAACCATTATCAATAAATCCAACAATACAGTAGGTATTTATCTACATGGAATAAGGATTGGAGTACTGGTTGATATTCAAAATGGTAATCCTGAATTGGCTAAAGATATTGCGATGCACATAGCAGCCAGTAAGCCAGTATGTATTTCCTCTGACCAAGTTCCAGCCGACTTAGTAGCCAAAGAGAAAGAAATTTTTACCGCTCAAGCTGCTGATTCTGGTAAACCAGATAATATTATTGAAAAAATGGTTACTGGTAGATTAAATAAATTCTTGCGAGAAATCACTTTGATGGGCCAACCGTTTGTTAAAGACCCGGATAAAACTGTAGAAAAACTGTTACAAGAAGCTGGAGCAACAATTACTAGTTTTAAACGGTTTGAGGTTGGTGAAGGTATTGAAAAGAAAACTGATAATTTCGTTGATGAAGTTATGCAACAAGTACAAAAGTAAACATGTCTATTTCCCCAATTTATCAGCGTATATTATTAAAATTGAGTGGTGAAGCCTTGCTGGGTGGAACTCAATTTGGAATTGAACCCCAAAGCCTAACCCACTTAGCACAAAGTATACAAACAGTAACTAATCTTGGAGTACAACTTGGATTGGTTATTGGTGGGGGAAATATTTTTCGAGGCATAAACTTGACTTCTGCTGGTGTAGCAAGAGTTTCGGCAGATCAGATGGGTATGTTAGCAACGGTTATCAATGGTTTAGCTGTGCAAAATGCGTTACAAAAAATAGCAATTGATGCACGGGTTATGTCAGCTTTTCAAATTGATACTGTTTGCGAACGTTACAATCAACGAGATGCAGTTGAACATTTAGAAGCTGGTCGGGTGGTTATTTTTGTAGCTGGTACTGGCAATCCATTTTTTACCACTGATTCTGCTGCTAGTTTGCGAGCTGTGGAAATAGGTGCCGATTTAATGATAAAAGCCACTAAGGTTGATGGTGTGTATGCTTCTGATCCAAAACTTGATCCAACAGCGAAACGTTTTACTAGATTGACTTATAATAAAGCTGTCGAATTAAATTTAGGAGTTATGGATACAACTGCCATCGTGATAAGTCGAGATAATAACTTGCCGTTACGAGTATTAGATATGGAACGACCAAATGCCCTTGTTGATGTTATTAATGGTCAGGATATTGGTACGTTAATTCATACGGAGAATGATAATGGATGAAATGGTTGATATTATTAATACGGATGCCAAAGAACGGATGCAAAAAAGCATTACAGTTTTGAAAGCAGAATATGTTAAGATTCGTACTGGACGAGCTCATACAAGTTTACTTGAGCATATTATGGTTCCTTATTATGGTTCTGATGTACCAATTAATCAGGTTGCCAACGTTAATGTATTAGACCCACGTACTTTGGGAGTTGTACCGTTTGAAAAACCTATGATGAGTACGGTAGAAAAAAGTATCCGTGATTCTGATTTGGGATTGAATCCAACCAACGTGGGTACAGTTTTACGAATACCGTTGCCACCAATGACTGAAGAGCGACGACGAGAGTTGGTGAAAGTGGTACGTCATGAAGCTGAAAATGCTAAAGTTGCAGTGCGTAATATTCGTAGGGATGCTAACCATGATTTGAAAACTTTAATGAAAGATGGTGATATTCCCAAAGATGATGAGCATCATGCTGAAGAAAACATTCAAAAACTAACTAACGATTGTGTTAGTAAGATCGATAAAATTTTAGCTGAAAAAGAAACTGAATTGATGGAAATTTAAAATTAAGGTAGTCTTGTATTGTAGTATTTATTTAAAAAATTTAATAGGTTAACTCACTTGCAGGATTACCAAAATTTTAATATCTTGAGAAAAGCAATATGAAAATAGTCATCCTGATCATTTTTATTTTATCAACATTACAAACCAACGCTTGTGCCGATGAACCATCGAGTGAACGCCAAGCAGAATTATTATATCTATTAAAACATGATTGTGGAGCCTGTCACGGTATGACGTTAAAAGGAGGCTTGGGGCCTTCCTTACTACCAGAAGACTTGGCAACTAAACCAAAAGAATTATTATTTACCACTATAATTGATGGGCGTGCGGGAACCGCTATGCCACCTTGGCGAGATTTTTTAACCCCAGAAGAAATTAATTGGTTATTAAAACAATTGTTAGAAGGGATTAAGGAATAGTTATCAAATTATTTTATGAAAGTTCTGCAAAACTTCTTTAATTAAATAGAAATTATATTAATCAATATGGAGTTTCAACTTTTAACCAATTCCCCAGTTAATGATGCTGATATACTTATATTACCCGTACCTTGGGAAAAGACGGTATGTTATAAACATGGAACCGCCTTAGCACCGGCTGCAATTCTTGAAGTAACAGATCAGCTTGAATATTATGAAGAAGACATTGCTTGGTCTCCTATGAAATATATGCAGGTTTGTGTATTAGAATCTGTCGCCCCACATAAAGACGAAATACAATTTCACGCTAATTTAATCAATATTGTTAATAAGTTACCAACTGATAATTTATTTATTGCTCTCGGTGGTGAACATTCGATAACTCCATCTTTAATTAAAGGACGTATGCCTAAAAATGGTTCTGTTATTTACTTGGATGCTCATGCTGATTTAAGGCAAAGCTATCAAGGTTCGGAATATAGTCATGCCTGTGCAGCTTATCAAATTTTAAGCCAAGAGCATTCACTTATAATGGTTGGGATTCGTTCTGTATTTGAACCAGAAGTACAATATCTTTCTGAAATAACAACGTTTATGGATAGAGGGCTTAATATAGAACAAGTTATTAAATGTATAAATGAATTAACTGGCCCAGTTTGGTTGACAATTGATATGGATGTTTTTGATCCAGCTTTAGTTCCCGGAGTTGGAACTCCTCAGCCGGGTGGAATTAATTGGTATCAATGTCTTGATATATTGGAAGCTGTATTTTTTAATAAAAACATAGAGCTATACGGAATGGATATTGTGGAATTAATACCAGAACCTTCTCACGTTTCGGAAACTATTGCTGCTAAACTTATGCAAAAAGCCATTTCTTTTTGGGGTAAAGCTAAAGGGTTTGATCACAGAAAACAAAATGGTAGTCAAATAATTATGGATAATAAGTAGTTACTGAATGACAATACCATCGCCAATTGAATATTTGTTTCGGGAATGGAGCCAAGCGGATTTCTAGAAACAATGAATTCTGATATTGGCGAAGATTAAAGTGTATGGATTAGCACGTTTTTTCTACAGCCTAAAGCCCCATCTACAGCTCTCCATATCTCGCAGCGTTAGTTCACAATCTTGTTTATCACAATATAATTTTGATAGCTATAGACTCATAAAAATACATTCGTGTGAAACCTGCGAGGTTTTGGAAACCTCGTAGGTTTATAAATAAGTGAAATTATTTATCTGAAAAGCGATAGATATGAATTAAGCTTATTCTTGAATTAACAATCTTCCACCTCCATATTTACTTATCACACAATAGCTTATCAACAAAAATGAATTATCCAGAACATTTTGCTGTTATTATAATAGGTGGAGGCCATGCTGGTACTGAAGCTGCTTTGGCTGCTGCTCGAATGGGAATGTCCACCTTATTGCTAACTCACAATATAGAAACTTTAGGCCAAATGTCTTGCAATCCGGCTATTGGTGGCATTGGCAAGGGCCATTTAGTCAAAGAAGTTGATGCTTTAGGTGGTTTAATGGCCAAAGCTGCGGATCAAGCCGGAATTCAATTTCGGATTCTCAACTCAAGAAAAGGGCCAGCCGTCAGAGCAACAAGAGCCCAAATGGATCGTTATCTATACAAAGTCGCAGTACGAAAAGCTGTTGAAATACAAGTTAATTTAAAAATATTTCAACAGGCTGTTGATGACTTAATTATTGATAATGAAAGAGTTGTTGGAGTCATTTCCCAATCAGGAATTCATTTTTTTGCGGACACGGTAGTTTTAACCACTGGAACATTTTTAGCGGGAATAATTCATATTGGCTTAAACAGTCATCAAGGTGGAAGAGCCGGAGAGCTTCCATCTAATGTTTTAGCAGAACGTTTACGAGAATTACCTTTCAGAGTGAACAGATTGAAAACCGGAACTCCACCACGTTTAGATAGCAAAAGTTTAAATTATCAAGTAATGGAAGAACAACCGGGAGATAAACCAGTACCAGTATTTTCCTTTCAAGGTCAACAACATCCACAGCAAATTTCCTGTTATATAACTCATACCAGTGAACAAACTCATGAAATAATTCGTTCTGGTTTAGACCGTTCTCCAATATATTCTGGCGTGATTGAAAGCGTTGGGCCTCGTTATTGTCCTTCGATTGAAGATAAAATTGTACGATTTGCTGGGCGAAATTCCCATCAAATTTTTGTGGAACCAGAAGGTTTGAATGCTAAAGAAGTTTATCCTAATGGAATTTCTACCAGCTTGCCATTTGATATTCAATTACAATTAGTTCGCTCCATTAAAGGTTTTGAAAATGCTCATATAACTCGGCCCGGTTATGCCATTGAATATGATTTTTTTGATCCGAGAGATTTAAAACCAAGTTTGGAAACTAAAACTATAGCCGGACTTTTCTTTGCTGGTCAAATCAATGGCACAACTGGTTATGAAGAAGCTGCGGCTCAAGGTTTAATTGCTGGTATGAATGCAGCATTGCAAGTTCAAGGTAAACCAGCTTGGACTCCACGCCGAGATGAAGCGTATATTGGAGTGTTGATTGATGACCTAATAACAAGCGGTACGAATGAACCATATCGTATGTTTACTAGTCGAGCCGAATATCGGTTATTATTACGAGAAGACAATGCTGATTTGCGTTTGACAGAAATTGGCCGCCAATTAGGTTTAATTGGAGATGAACAATGGCAAGCTTTCACAACTAAAAAAACGTTAATTGAAGAAGAAAAACAACGCCTAAGCAAATTATTAGCAAAGCCAAAAGATGCTGCTAAATTTGATTTCACCAGCATAAGTAGGGAAGTAAATTATTTGGAGCTATTAGGTCGGCCAGAAGTTACTTATGATCGTTTAGTGCCATTAAGCAATTTACCAACAGATGTTATTCAACAAATTGAAATTCAACAAAAATACAGTGGTTATATTAAACGCCAAGAAGCCGAAATATCTCGTTTACGCCGTTATGAAGAAACCATTTTGCCAGAGGCTATAGATTACGATCAAGTATCAGGACTTTCCAATGAAGTGCGACAAAAGCTGTCAGAATACCGTCCCACAACTGTTGGTCAAGCATCACGAATATCAGGCATAACTCCAGCAGCTATTTCTTTGTTGTTAATATATTTAAAGAAAAAGTTTATTCATCAAAATTAAGATACTTATTGAAAAATATCGGTAGTCCCAAACAAAGTAGTGATAGCTTCAAAAAACCTACTAGGTCTCAAAGACCTAGTAGGTTTAACACTACATATTGCAGTACTACCAAAAAACAAACTGTAAAATATTTATATAATACATATAACTAACCTTATTTGGAGCAAACAATGTGGCAATTTCACGGTGGTGTTCATCCTAAAGACCATAAAAATCTTTCTTCCACTAGTTCCATAGCACCAGCAGATATTCCACCATTTTTAGTCTTGCCATTATTACAACATATAGGTGAGCCAACTGAACCAGTCGTTAATATTGGCGATAAAGTATTGAAAGGTCAAATAATTGCTCATTGTCATGCGTATAATTGCCGTAAATTAATGACGGTTCCATTACACTCTTCTAGTTCTGGGACAGTGGTTGCGATTGAAGAACGAACTGTTCCTCATCCGTCTGGTTTAACCGCTCCTTGTATAATAATTGAAACTGATGGTAAAGATACTTGGGCCAAACAAGTTCCTTTGACTGATTATTCAGACCTAAGTTCCAATATGGTACGAGATTATATTGCCAGAGCTGGCATAGTTGGTTTGGGTGGAGCTGGTTTTCCAGCTCATATAAAATTGAGACCAGATGATATAGATACATTAATTATCAATGGTTCTGAATGTGAGCCTTATATAACTTGCGATGACCGTCTGATGCAGGAACAGCCACATGAGATAATTGCCGGAGCTAAAATAATAAAACATGCTTTGGGTGGAATCAAACGCTGCATAATTGCGGTAGAAGACAATAAGCCGGCTGCTTATAAAGCTTTGTCGGAAGCGGCGGATGAGCAAACCAAAGTTGTTAAAATTCCTACTGTTTATCCAACTGGTGGCGAGAAGCAATTAATTTATGTCCTAACTGGTCACAAAATAAAACGTGGTCAATTACCAGCTAAATTTGGAATTGTTGTACATAATGTGGAAACGGCAAGGGCTGTTTATCGTGCGGTACAATTAGGCCGGCCGTTGGTATCACGAGTTATAACTGTGACTGGTGGGGCGGTTGATAATCCACAGAATTTAGAGGTGCGACTGGGTACTCCAATGCGATTTTTAGTTGATCAATGTGGTCGTAAACCAGAGATGGAAAGGTTGATTATGGGTGGGGCAATGATGGGTTTTGCTCAACCAGATGATGATATGCCAGTGGTTAAAACGACTAACTGTTTGATAGCTTCTCTTGGTGATAGAATTAAAGATAAGCCGGTACAAATGCCATGTATTCGTTGTGGTGCTTGTATGAATACTTGTCCGCTTAATTTATTACCGCAGCAATTGTATTGGTATGCGAAAGCCAAAGACTTGAAAAAAATACAGGATTATAATTTATTTGAATGTATAGAATGTGGTTGCTGTTCTTATGTATGTCCAAGTCATATTCCTTTGGTTAGTTATTATCGTTATGCAAAAGCTGAAATAAGGAAAGGTGAAAATGAGCAGAAAAAAGCTGAATCCGCTAAACAGAGACATGAATTTCGAATATTTCGTTTGCAGCGTGAGAAAGAAGAACGGAAAGCTAAACATAAAAAGGCTGCGACTGATAAAAGTAAACAGGATAAAATAAAGGCTGCTTTAGCGAGAGTTAAGGAAAAGAAGGGTAGTTAATTCTAGCCTATCGAAAAACAGCTATTTTGATTAATATGTTCCACCGATTTCATCGGTGGCTATTCACATTCAACCCTGTCAGGGTTTATAAATCAATTGTGTAGCAACATGGTTGGTTGATGCAATTCATTTCTTCACCGCACCTAACTGCTTATCGTTATACACAAGTATTTAAGTACTTGAAATTAAAATATATTATGTAGGGTGGGTAGAAACGAAGTGGAAACCCACCGAACCTTCAAAATGGTAGATTTCATTTCATTCTATCTACCCTACATTTGTTACTTGGGACTTAATGTATAACGATAAGACCTAACTGTAGGTTACGAGTTATCAAGAGGGAGTTAATTACTTAAAAACTATTTAGGCTGCTCAAACCCAGCAACATTATCATAAATAGGACCTAATACTGACATTATAACCCAGCCTAATAATAATCCTAAAATGACGGTCATCATTGGTTCTATGATAGTTTGTATTTTGTCTATTGACTCTTTCACTTCACGATCATAAAAATAACTTACATTTAATAAAGATTTGTCTAATTCTCCAGTTGCTTCTCCAATTGTCACCATGCGTAATATTAATGGTGGAAATAAATGAGTTTTTTCAAAACTTTCTCCTATACTTATTCCTTCCGATACATTATCTCTAACTTGTTGTAAAGCAGCTTCAATTTCTAAATTATTGGCTAACTTTTTGGTTATGTCTAAACTGTCTAATACTGTGATGCCAGAACTGTAAAGCAATGCAAAAAAAGTAGCGAAACGAGCCAAAATCATTTTTTTCATTATTGGTCCAATTATCCAAACTCGCAATTTAAGCCGATCAATAGTGAAACAAAAACTAGGACTGACTTTCATCAAAGCTTTAATTAATAAAAATACAACAACTGGTGTTATTAAAATAATATACCAATAATTAACAAATATATCAGATGTAAATAGTAAAACTTGAGTATGCAATGGTAATTCACCATCCACACTTTTCACAAAACTTATCAATTGAGGAACTAGATAGATCATTAAAAAGAATAATACAACAGTTATAACTGTCCCCATAAATGCTGGATACATAAGTAATTTTTTGGTTTTAGCTATCATTTCATCATTCCATTTTAAAGATTCAGTTAAATGTTGAAATACTTTAGCTAAATTACCACTTTCTTCACCGGCATTAATTAAACTTGTAAACACTTGATCAAAGGTTTCTGGAAAATTAGCCATAGCATCTGATAATTTGGCTCCACCTTCAATGCTTTCTATTAAACTGGAAACAATTTCTCGAAATCGTGACTGAGGTAAGCTATCTCGCAAATCTTCTAAACCTTCTAATAAAGGTACACCAGCCCTAGTCAAGTTTTCCATATAAAAGGTAAAAGTGATTAATTCTTGTCGAGTAACTTTACCAACTCTGTGACTGCGAGTTTTTTTCGTATGATAATGGATTAAATCCAATTCCATACGTCCTAAACGTACTTCTAAATCACTTATATTATCAGCAGTTAGCTGACCTTGAACAACACGACCGTTGTTGTCCATTGCTTTATAAAAGAATTGTTGTGACATTGTTATTATAATATTTGTAGTTTTTATTTAGGTTAAGGAAATTTTTTGGAGTTTAAAGTTTTGCTTTGGATTATTTAATATTAAAATTAAACATCCTTCAAAAGCAGTTGGTAGTTATTTCGGGAATGGAACGAAGTGGATTTCCCGAAACAATTGCTAGATATGGGTTTCAGGAAATCCGTTTAACTCCATTCCCGAAACAACTGTTCACTACTTTTGCGTTAATATGAAGGATACCTTAAATTAAACAATTTCAAAGCTTTGCTTTGGACTCCAAGTTTTAACTTAATGGTATTTAACCAAGAGGTTAGGAATGAGAAGTCAAGTTATATAAAATTACACCTGCCGTGCTGCTTGCGGATGTTTACGTTCAATTGGTTTCAGAATTTTGTTTAAGGCATTGAGATAAGCTTTAGCAGAAGCAATTACAATATCTGTATCAGCACCTTGGCCATTAACAATTTTGCCATCTTTCTTTAAACGCACTCCAACTTCACCTTGAGCATCAGTACCATCAGTAACATTATTGACTGAATAGACCATTAATTTTGCCTTACTATCAATCAAATTTTCGATAGCTTTAAAAGTAGCATCAACTGGTCCACTACCATCAGCAGCAGACATATTTTCCACTCCATTCACACTAATAGTTATTTGCGAATAAGGCACTTCACCAGTTTCCGAACATACTTTTAACGCCACCAATTTAAGCTGCTCATGTTCAGTAGTCAAAGTATCACTGACAATAGCTTGTAAATCATCGTCATAAATCTCATGCTTTTTATCTGCTAATTCTTTAAAACGGCTAAAAGCAACGTTAACAGCTTCCTCTGATTCAAGCTCAATACTTAACTCTTTTAATCGTTCCCGAAACGCATTACGACCAGAATGTTTACCTAATACCATTCGATTAGCGTGCCAACCAACATCTTCAGCTCGCATAATTTCATAAGTTTGACGATGTTTAAGAACTCCATCTTGGTGAATACCAGCTTCATGAGCGAAAGCATTAGCACCAACAATAGCCTTATTTGGTTGCACTGGAAAACCAGTTATATTAGATACTAAATGCGAACAGTTTATTATTTGAGTGGTGTCCAATTCCGTGTGACAAGGAAATACGTCTTGTCTAGTGTGCATTGCCATCACCACTTCTTCCAAAGAAGCATTACCAGCTCTTTCACCTAAGCCATTGATAGTACATTCAATTTGTCTAGCTCCATTCATCGCAGCAGCCAAAGAATTTGCAACCGCTAAACCTAAATCATTATGACAATGGACAGAAAAAATTGCCTTATCAGAATTAGGAATTCGTTCTAATAACTCCGCAATTAAACTGCCAAATCGATCAGGCAAATTATAACCAACAGTATCAGGAATGTTGATTGTATTGGCTCCAGCTTTTATCACTGCTTCAATAATACGACATAAAAAGTCTGTTTCTGAACGACCAGCATCTTCTGGAGAAAATTCAACATTATCCGTATGTTGACGAGCAAGTTTAACAGACCTAACCGCTTGTTCTAATACTTGATCTGGTGACATTTTCAACTTCATTTGCATATGTACTGGAGAAGTTGCAATAAAAGTATGAATACGAAACGAATTTGCAGGTTTAAGAGCTTCAGCAGCTCGGTTTATATCTTTGTCCAAAGCTCGTGCTAACCCACAAACAGTGCTATCTTTGATAACTTTTGCGACTGCTTGGACTGCTGCAAAATCTCCCTGACTGGCTATCGGAAAACCAGCTTCAATCACATCAACCCGTAATTTTTCTAATGCCTTGGCGATGCGTATTTTCTCATCTTTAGTCATGGAAGCACCAGGGCTTTGTTCACCATCTCGTAAAGTTGTATCAAAAATAATGAGTTTTTCAGTCATAATCTAAACCTTAAATAATTTAATTTGTGCCGTAATTTTAAGAGTCCGAACCTTTGATTCATGGTTGAACTTATTCGGCATAAGATATTAATGAAAATAGAGTTAAGCTTAAGAGATTGCGTTATACAACCTTAATGGTGATTTTATTGCCCCAACAGGGGCAGCAAATGAGACAGGCAGCACATCATCTGCCCATCAAGAGCATAATAATAAGATTTAATGATGTGTGTATAAGACATAAGAAAAATTTGGGTTTTTAAGTAAGATACTATTATATATAATAACCTAAATTTTGATAAATTACTAGATATTTATATGGATTATTTAAGTATAGTTAAATCAAGTTATTAAAAATAGGGTAGTCCTGCAATATGTTGTGTTAAACCTAGAACTTTGAAACCTAGTAGTTTTTCAGAAAAATAAAGGTTCTCAGACCTGCCAGGTTTGCGAAACCTGGCAGGTCTATTGGTGAAAAAATTTATCTGAAAAACTATAGCAGTTTTTTTGAAATCAATAGTCTCGTAACGTTAAGCTATTAATTCATATATTTAAGTACGATATTCTGCGTTAATACGTACATAATCATGGGATAAATCACAAGTAAATACTTTTTCCTGTTGTTTACCACGTCCTAATAAAATTCGTACTGAAATATCTGTTTCTTGCATCACATGACTACCAAGCTCTTCAGTATAAGTATCTGCTGCACCACCATTTTTAACTATACATACTTCATTCAAATATATTGTTACAGCATCAATATCAAAATCTGCAACTTCAGCTCTACCGACTGCTGCTAAAATTCGTCCCCAATTGGCATCACTAGCAAAAAAAGCTGTTTTAACTAAAGGAGAATGAGCAATGGTATAAGCCACTTCCAAACATTCTTTTGATGAGTCACCTTGTTCAACGGAAATAGTAATAAATTTAGTCGCTCCCTCTCCATCACGCACAATCGCCAACGCTAATTGACTACAAACATCAGTTACAGCTTGACAAAACTGTTTATAATGTAAACTTTCAATATTATTAATAGTTTGTTGACCACATCCAGTAGCAATCAACATACAGGCATCGTTAGTTGAAGTATCGCCGTCAATAGTTATTCGATTGAAACTCTGTTCAACAGCTTGGTTGAGACAGCTCTGTAGTATATCGGCAGGTACATCGGCATCAGTGGCTATAAAAGCCAACATAGTTGCCATATTTGGTCTAATCATGCCAGCACCTTTGGCAATTCCAGTTATTGTAACTAATTTTTTACCAATGGAAGTTTGGATTGATACTATTTTATTAACTGTGTCAGTTGTTCTTATGGCACTGGCTGCTGCTTCCCAACCATCTTTTGTCATGTTTTTCAGTGCATTTGGTATTGCAGCACAAATTTTATCGGTTGGTAAAGGTTCACCTATAACTCCGGTGGAAAATGGTAATACTTCATTAACATCACAGCCTACCGTTTCACAACAGGTTATGGCATCTTGTAAACCCAATTTTCCACGACCAGCGTTGGCATTGCCTGAGTTAATCAATAAAAAACGTGGGTTAGCAGTAGCTAAATGTTGTTTAGCAATAATAACCGGAGCTGCACAGAAAGCATTTTGTGTAAATACACCTGCACAAGTGCTTTCAGGTTCTAATTCAAATATGACTAAATCATTGGTTGATTTTAATCCAGCACAGGTTGTACCGATTTTTATACCTACAATAGGATGTTGTTTATTATTCATAGGTTATATAATTTTATTTATCTTGTAGAATTCAAGCGAACATGGGTTTTGCTGAGGAATTGAGTAGCTGATGGAATACGGACGGTTCCGTTTGTGCCATGAAATTTTTGCGAAATTTTTTTGCTTAAGATGATATGGATAGTGAGGATTTAATTCGTTAAAGCTTCGCAATCAACGACAAGGTAATAGCTTTCAATTCACCATAAAACCCAAATCAACAAAATCCCAAAGGCAAACCATTGTACACAACATATTTTAGAACGTGGAGTAGTATGTCCTCTGTGTCGTTTACAATTACAACTGCCTGTATACCATAAATTTAATATAACAAAAGCTAATAAAGCCCAACCAAAATACCATAAAATTAATTTTAATCCAATACCCATTTTTAAAGTTTAACTCTTAACGAGGAAATAATACGCTTAAAACAGTTGGAAATTTGGTTGAGGAAGTGGTTTAATTGTAGGAGTAAGTACTAGTTGAAAGAATTTTAATACGCTATCATACCATTTAATACCTCGGATGGTTTTGGAAGCTTTGCGGATTTTGGTGTCTTGATATTGGCCGTATTTAAGACCTTTTTCGGTTAATTCGTAGTAGACATGCTTCTTGTTGTCATAGTGTTTGGTTTGCAGTCCCAGTGCAATTAGTTCTTTGTTGACAGCTATAGCGTTTTTTAAACTGACTCGTTCGGCTATTTTGGTGGGATTTAATAAGGCTTGCTGAACCTCGGCAACTTGGGATTCGATACCAAGTAATTCTAAAACATCATATCCAGAATGTTCTTTTATGAAGTCATTGAGAGCAATTCGTTTAGCATTACCGATAATTCTCTGATTGTCTAATTCTTTGGATTTAGCTTGGACAAGTTGGACAATTTTTTGTTTAGATTGTTCGGGGTTGAGTGATACTGAGCCTTCAGTTAGAAGTTCAAATACCCATTTAGTTACCAAAACAGCAAAATCAGGGCTACACCAAATAGCAAGATGGATTGATGCATTTGGATGTATCCAAGTACCTTGGTCTTGTGCGGTTTTACCCTTTTGAATACCCTTAACCCCTTTAATTATATTAGAAGCGGGAATTCCCGTATCACTCGAAAGAGCCTTAATATATTCTTTGGTGGATTTAAGACGCTTGTAATCATTTAGTCGTTTATTAGTAGCTTGACACATATCAGTAGCGTTTAAATATCCATCAGAACGTTGACGAATAGTAGCACCATGAAAATCACGGCTGATTAAATTTTGAGTAGTCATTTTTAGATACCTTACAGTGGTTATTAGATACAGAGTTTTGATTTAAAACACAAAAGCAGAGTGGCATTCTGTAATTACCACTCTTTTCGGAAGCTATCCTAGCTTGAGTGCAGGTTAAATTGTAATGATGTTAGGTTTGTTTGTCAAATTGTTTTGAACAGGATTTAATGGATTATGGGCAAGATTGTACTAGTTCCCAACCTCTTGGTTGGGAATTTATTTGGGGACGCTCTGCGTCCCGCAACGCTGAGCGTTGCTAAAGGTATTCCCAACGAGGCCGTCTCATTGTTATACATAAGTATTTAAGTAGTTGAAATGAAAATATATTATGTAGGGTGGGTAGTAACGAAGTGGAAACCCACCGAACCTTCAAAATGGTGGATTTCATTTCATTCTATCCACCCTACATTTGTTGCTTGGGTACTTATGTATAACGATGAGACGAGGCCGTTGGGAACGAGGAAATAATACGCTTAAAACAGTTGGAAATTTGGTTGAGGAAGTGGTTTAATTGTAGGAGTAAGTACTAGTTGAAAGAATTTTAATACACTGTCATACCATTTAATAGCTCGGATGGTTTTGGAAGCTTTGCGGATTTTGGTGTCTTGATATTGGCCGTATTTAAGACCTTTTTCGGTTAGTTCGTAGTAGACATGCTTCTTGTTGTCATAGTGTTTGGTTTGCAGTCCCAGTGCAATTAGTTCTTTGTTGACAGCTATAGCGTTTTTTAAACTGACTCGTTCGGCTATTTTGGTGGGATTTAATAAGGCTTGCTGAACCTCGGCAACTTGGGATTCCATTTCAAACATTGCTAATGTATCATAGCCAAATTGGTCTTTTATGAAATCGTTGAGAGCAATTCGTTTAGCATTACCGATAATTTTCTGGTTGTCTAATTCTTTGGATTTAGCTTGGATAAGTCGAGCAACTTTTTGTTTAGATTGTTCGGGGTTGAGTGATACTGTTCCTGTGGTTAATAATCCATAAACCCAATCAGTAACAAGTACAGCAAATACTGGACTACACCACTGAGCAAGATTAATTGCAATATAAGGGTGTACCCATGTTCCTTGTTCTTCAGGAGCACCACCTTGTATGATTTGTATAAGTTGTTGATTTTGTTCCGTTATGCTAATTAGCATAACGGGATTATTACTAATAAAATCAGATAGTTCTACTAAAAAATTTTTGGTTGATTTAAGACGCTTATAGCCGGTAAACAATTTACCAGAAGACTTACACATATCAGTAGCGTTCAAATAACCATCACTTGAACGTTGACGAATAGTAGCACCATGAAAATCACGGCTTATTAAATTTTGAGTGGTCATTTTTAGATACCTTACAGTGGTTATTAGATACAGAGTTTTAATTTAAAACACAAAAGCAGAGTGGTATTCTGTAATTACCACCTTTTCGGAAGCTATCCTAGCTTGAGTGCAGGTTAAATTGTAATGATGTTAGGTTTGTTTGTCAAATTGTTTTGAACAGGATTTAATGGATTATGGGCAGGATTGTACTAGTTCCCAACCTCTAGGTTGGGAATTCATTTGGGGACGCTCTGCGTCCCGCAACGCAGAGCATTGCAGAAGGCATTCCCAACGAAGACATTGGAAACGAGGAATTATCATGCTAGACCGTTGGGAACGAGGAAGAAAAGTATAAATGTTTATGGGATTTCTACTATTCCCAAATTGGAGTATTTACCCTCTCCTGAACAATTATATGCTTGTACTCTAACATAAATCTTTGTACCTGATTCTAATTCTTTTGAGATGCTTGTATTAGTACCAAGGTCTAATGTTGTTATGTTGTTGTAGGTAACTTCGTTCATAGGGTGAGAGTATGGTGCATAGGAAAATTTGTAGCCTTTTGCTCCTAATATTGGTAACCAAAGCACTTTAGCATTTTTATCTTCGATAGTTACTTTAAGTACTGGACCATATGGTGGTAGCTTTGTATCATCAGAATCCTTACATTCAATTGGTTTTTCAGGTGATTTATTAAAGTTAAGAGTTATTGGTTCTAAGTCTGATATATGTTCTTTGATGAAATCTGTGTATGCAGAAACTCGGGTATAGATACCATAAGTATCTCGTAGTCCACACGGTTTTTCCCCATGACTTACAATACCAACTTGTACCCATCTTAAATGCTCAGGACTCCAAATAACAAGTGGACCACCACTGTCTCCTTCACAACTATCTTTGCCTCCTTCAGCAAAACCTGCACACAGCATCTGATCAGTAACATCAATATTACTATAGCTTTTTTTACAAAGTTCGTTAGAGACGATAGGTAATGATACTAATTGGAGATTCTTTGGTTGCAAGGCATTTTCTATTTGTGAGGTTATTTTTTTTAGTTTTTCAGGTTCTAAGTCTATATTTATATTATCAACGACATATTCAGGTTCTACGGATATATTATCAATGACATATTCAAGAGAAATATTTTCCGGAAAAATAATTTTGTCGCTATCCAACTTGTTAAAATCAAAGTTTGTAACTTGATTAGATAATAAATATAGTTTTATTGCTTCTGTTGGAGTGGGTGTACCGAATTTACCTAGTATTAAGTCATAAAGGTTTTTTGGTTCTGCAAGTTTTCCCCATCCCATCACTATCGCTGATATATCTTTAGAAAAATGATGTGAACCATTAGATAACAGTGCAACGGGAGAAAACTTAGATTCTGTTTCTAACTTGAGTAAAACAATATCATGCTCATTATCCAATTTTACATATGATTTATGTGGGAAAATTTCTTCTATTTTCTTTGTTTCCACGGAGCCTTTATTGCTAAAATAAATTTCCACTTCTCCGATATCCATTGGTATTGTTATTTTCTTCTCCTGTTCATCACATTCTTTTTCTGTTGTTTCTTTAACACATGTAGTAACACAATGTGCAGCTGTCATTACCCATTGGGGATGAATTAGACTTCCTCCACACCAACTATTATTATTTTTACCAATTTTTACTATCCAAGGATAAATATCATTAGTCGCCTTTACTCCATTCAAAATCCGAGTTGTTCTTTCTGAAGGTATTTCATTACCATAAACAGTTTGCATAATGCAAATCAAAATCAGTATAACAATTTTTTTTAATATTTTTTCATATAAGTATAAATTCATTTTATTTTCCTACCTAAAGTTAAAATATTGGTAGTGTTATACAAATAATGCTAAATCTTAATTTAAGAAACATTACATTTATAACACTACCAAAACATTTATAGTACAGCAGTTCACTTGATAGATAATACATCATAAAAATCTTTATTACAATAAATTTATTTTTTAGCGAGAACTACCGAATTTTTTATATTAATGTGTTGCTTGACATCTTTAAAAAAGTTATAATAGCAAAATTGTTATTTAGTATTTGTCCACATACTTTAATGTTATACAAAGGAGAACAACCACGCTATGAATGTACATATAATCCCTTTTATTTCTCAACGAACTACTTTAGTAACTAGTTTATTGATAGCATTGCTAGTAACAAGAGCTACATTTGCTAATCAGCCTTCCAATGAGTTTGAATCAAGACTAAAACTTGGTGAATGTGTCTGTGGAATTATCTTGGAACAAGCTCAAAATAGGAAGTATGATTATGGAAATCGCCTCACGAACCACTGGAATAAGATGTACCCTGATAATAATGAAATAGATCTTGTTGAACTACTTGTTAAATTACCTAAAGATGAGACTAAGTTCCCTGAAAATATTAAGATAGCGGCAGCGAATTTAAGTATTATAGATATCAAAAATAATCCAGAACGGGGACCTTCATCAACACGCTCATATTTAATAAATAAATGTGCCCCTCAAAGAGGTTCATTCAGAACTTGGCTTGAGTATGTTTTGCCTTTGCCGCTGAGACAGGAATCGGGCGATAAGTGTGATCGTAGCCAAGGAAGATGTCCTAAATGGTAATTAGCCACCTTATACCAATAATTTAACAGAGCAGTAATATAAGTTAAGGTACAGTTAAATTTATGGGTAGTCCTGTACAAAGCAGTGGTTAGGCAGACAAATATTTGATTCATAATAAACCTTCTTAAGAAATCACTACTATTATTCAGGACTACTAAATTTATTTAGGGTAACAATAGATGTTTGTTGGTAAAGCAACTTGTTTCTAATGCAATAAATAGTTTTTAATATTTTGACCGCTGGCAAGTTTCTTTAGATAATGGGTAATCAACATGTTGATGAGAAACTAAATAGTCTTTTATCCATTGACAACCATGAGATATTAATTTAGTTAACTCTTTGGTTTTGATAAGTTCTAAGTTCCATAAAATAATCGTCTTATCACCACTGCTTGAGGCAAGCATTTTACCATCAGAAGAAAAATCAATCGCTACAACTCCAGCTGTGTGTCCGAATAGTGTAGTGAGTAATGTTCCATCCTTATGCCATAGCTTGATGGTTTTATCATGACTAGCTGAAGCCCATATATTTCCTGCTTTAGCAGAAAAGCGTACTTTGCTAATATTAGTGTGATGTGCTTTCTTTTCACAATTCATTTTTTGCCAATTGTCATTGGCCGTTTTCTTCCAAAAACATATCCCACCTTTCTTATCAACAGAGGCCATTGTCTGTCCATCTATGCTGAAATCTATACTTCTCACCGGTGCTGTATGTCCTTTGAGGCTGGTGAAAAATTGCCAATGACCATTTTCTTGGTGCCAAAGGTTTACAGTTGTGTCATCACTAGCTGACGCTAGAATTTGATTATCAGGGCTAAAATGTAGATCATTGATTGTTTTATTATGTTTAATCAAGGTGATTAGGTACTTTTGCTCTTCAGAATGCCATAGTACTATTCTATGGTCTTTTTCGCTAGCTGCTGCTAAAATGTTTCCATCTGGGCTAAAAACAAGCATTGAAGCCTTAATTGAAATTTTTTTATACCCTTCTTTGAGGTTATCAAGTATGAGTAGCTTGTTATTTTTCCACTGCCAAAGTTTTACATTGTCTTTACTCGCCGTGGCAATAAGTTGTTTACTCTTACTAATACTTATTTGGCCCTGTCGTAAATGGAAAATACTTTCGATATCCGTGCTTGCTTCATTAATAACAGAAAACTGACCTTCATTGTTCAACCGCAATATTTTCACAGCAGAATCAACATTGAACAATAATGTTTTTTCATCAAAAAAGCGTAGATTATTTAAATTATTTATAACATTTGTATTTTTTGTATCATGTGTATGAGGATATGTTGCTAATAGAGTTCCATCTTTTTTCCAAAGCTTTATTGTATTGTCAAAACTGATTGTTACAAGCCATTGATCATTTGAAATGAAGCGTACATCATGCACCCCCTGATTATGTCCATGAAGCTTTTGAATGAGACCATTTTGTTTCCAAAGTTTGACTGTATTATCGTAGCTTGCAGAAGCTAAAATCTGTCCATTTAAACTAAAATTTATTTTATTTACTCCGTTATCATGTCCGGTTAAAGTTTTTAGCAATGTGCCATCAATTCGCCAAAGTTTTATTTTGTTATGACTGGAATTAGCAGATGCAAAAATGGTTTTGTCTTGAGGTTTGAAACGTACATTTGTCCCCATACCTTTCCACGTTTTCCACGGAAGAATATTATCTGGTCTCCATAAACTCACTGTTTGATCACTATTTGCAGCAATAGTTAACAGTTGTTTATCTAGATCACCAATATTTATGCTGTAAATTATTCCATTCTCCTTATTTTCCTTTTGCTGAATTGTTTTATTATTTTTCCAATCCCAAAGTGTCACTGTGTTTTTGCCAGCTAAAGCTAGCCAACTTTCATTGGGTGAAAAACTAACTTCATATACAGGACCTTTATGCGGTAGTTTTTTGATTAAACTACCATCCGGTTTCCAAAGTTTTACCATTTGATTATCATCCGTTTTAGCAATAGATACACTATTTGTAACCAACTGTTGGCCGGTGGGTGAAAAAGTAACGCTATCCCCAGCTATTTCTAATCCTTCATTTTTTTCGATAGGAATTTGTTTACAATCGTTTCCCCAAAATGTCACTTTTTTGTTTGCACCAGCAATCACAATCATTTTTCCATCAAAACTAAAACTCACTAGTCTTCCAGACCATTTTTGCTTATTTTTCGTTGATTTTGTGCATATGAGTTGACCATTCTTTTGCCAAAGATAAAGTGTGCCATCGGAAGTTATTGAAGCAATACGATCATTTGAACTAAAGTTTACATCATAAACATATCCTTTATGTTCTAAAGTGTTGTATTCACTAACCCAATAAAGAGCATTTTGTAATGTAGAGTACACCTGCTGTTCCAATTCTGGTTCATCAATTCCCATGTTTTGAAACTTAATAGCAGCATCTAAACCAGTAAGTAGGGCATCAAAAGTTCGATCCGATTGAAACAAAGCATCCGAAGAAACACTCAAAGCCTTAATTTCTGATTTTTCCGCTTCTTGTTTCTGAAACCATGCAGTTATTCCAAAAAATATAGAAACAACAAAAGATATAGTCACAACAACCATAGCAATATTCCGCATCCTATGTGCAGCCCTTATCGCCTCTCGACTCTCTTGAATAAAATCATCTTGTACCAGTGTAACCAGTGGCATTTTAGTTTTAACCTTAGCCGTATCACGCCATTTTTCCGCATTATCACAAGCCAACATATTTAACAAAACTTCCTTACTGCGGTCATTATCAATCCAATCACCAGCCCGTTGCTGCAACACCGTGTGTTGGTGAGCATGTTTCCTATCCAACTCAACAGCCTGAATTAACTCTGGAAACGATTTATCAAACTCGGTATCCTTAAAATCAATCCAATTAATCTTCCGCAAAGCTTCTGGCATTGTTTCTGGATAAGTTTCTTGATGCAACACACTGATAAAACGCTTATTCTGTTCATTCGCATAATTAACTTCTCGTTCACAATATTCCGATTCCACCGCATCAGGTGAAATAACAAACACAAAGTTATCCGAACCATCAATTCCCTTATAAATCTCCTTCTCAAAATCAACTCCAGTACTAATACTTTCTTGGTCAAACCAAGTTGTCTTACCAGCTTCTTGTAATGCAGTATTCAATTGTCTAGCAAAATCACCATCTTTACGAGAATAAGAAATAAAAATATCAGTACCTAATTGACCTTTAGCTGCTTCACTAGCAGTTATCAAATCCTTATGTAAATTTAACGGAAAATACTCTTTCCGCTTATCATTCAACCGCAACCAAGTCTTAGCATTATCTAAATTGTGTCCCCGCAACAAGAAAGATGATTTCTGATTCTCTTCTTTCCACTTCAAAGCCCGAACTAACAAGACCTTATGCTGTTTATAATAATCTTGTTCCTGCTTCAAAATATTCAGAATTTCATTAACTAGATTATTACTTAGGTCAATATACTGCAAACTCCGCAAGCCATCCGGCATATCTGAAACTGGAGTTGACTTGATTAACAACGGCACAATCCGTTTATGATATTTTAACGCATGAGCTAATTCCCGTAGACAATAATCAGAAACCACTGAAGATGGAGAAATAAAGAAGAAAAAGTTATCCGCCCCCTCAATACCACGCTCAATCGCCCTTGCATATTTTTCCCCTTTTTTAATATCCCGGTCATGCGTCCAACAAGTCTTGGCATGATATGATAACGACTGAATCACCTCATCCCGAATCTCTTTATCATGTTCAACGTCATAACAAATAAAGATATCAGTCATCAGATTTTCAGCATTCTTGCGAGCCTCACAAATAAACTCACATATCAATGGCGTAGGCTGACATGGAGCCTGAGCTGGTGGCAAAAATTCAGTCAATAACCAATCTTCCGCAGCAGTTCGTTCTTGCCCAACTAACAAATGTTGAGTTAACTTTTGATTTTGTTGCCAATACTGTGCTTGAGCTAAAATTTCAGTTTGCTGATGGACATAATATTTTTGCTGTTCTAAGCTCTGGATTAATTCCAAAAAAACTGTTTCAAAATCACCAGTGCAATCTAACCGCAAAGCATCCGGCAATTCAAGTTCAACTTGACGATACAACAGTAAAATAACCCGTTTACCATGTTTAGTTGCATGTTCTAATTCAGCTTGACAATAAGGCGAAGCAACTGAAGGCGGTGACACAACAAAGATAAAATTATCCGCATTATCAATCCCTTTAAAAGCCTCCTGTTCAAAATCAACTTCTTCATCAGTGCTACTTTGTTGACTTTCTTGGTCAAACCAAACAGTTTTACCAGCTTCTTGTAACCGAGTATTTAATTTCTGAACAAAATCATTATCTTTACGGGAATAAGATACAAATAATTCCGTTCCTATTTGATGCGTTGCATTATCGCTGGCAGTGATTAACTCATGATGCAATGGTAACGGTGAATTTTGAGAACGTTTTTCATGCGTGTCCAGCCAAACTTTTGCCAGTTCCAATCTATGGCCTTGCAACAAAAACGTTGACTTTCTATTTTCAGCCGCCCATTTGCGACTCCGCACCAGTAAGAGTTTATGTTGATGATAATAATCCTGCTCATGAGCTAGAAGTTTTAAAAGTTCATGAATATCATGCTCTTGATTGAAATTAAAACATGGCAAATCTTTAAACTGGTCTGGAATTTCCGTATTTTGGCCAACTAGAATAATCCGCTTGTTATAATTTAAAGCATGGGTTATTTCATGTTGACAAGAGTTATTTGAGAAAAGGAGAAAATTATCCGCTCCTTCAATACCTTGTTCAATTGCATATTCTGGCCGTACATCTTGTTGCATATCTCGCTCACGCAGCCAGCAAGTTTTCCCATATCGTGACAAAGATTGCACCACTGAATTGCAAATATCTGATGTATCACCACAAATAAAAATATCGGTCAAATGATTTTCAGCATTTTTACGAGATTCACAGATAAATTCACAAATCAAAGGAATCGGCTGGCATGGAGGTTGTTCTGGTGCTTTAAACTCTGTCGAGAGCCATTTTTCAGTAGCTAAACGTACTTCTCCAACTAATAAATATTTTGTAATTTTTTTGTTTTTCTGCCAAAGTAATGCTTCTACTAAAATCTCCGTGTGATGATGCACATAGTCAGTTTGCCTATCAAGCACCGCCGTTATTCTCTCAACAACACTCTCAAGCGTATCAATATTTTCACCAAACACAGGAAGTTCAGAAGATTTTAAATAGTCTAAATCATTATGTTTCGCCCAATGGTTTTCGTACTTTTTAGCCCAGTCAAGCAAATATTGGCAGTCTTCATCAGAAACCTCCTCTTTAGCAGCCAACCAATCAGTTGTATCAATCAAAAAATTAGAACGGTCTAACACATCTTGAGTTGTTTGGATATCCTTATTTAGCTCAATATTATTATCTTGATAAAACTTAACTAAAATCTGTTTATCACCATCAGACAAATTTGCCGACTCAGTTTTAAACAATTGCATTTGGTCAATTGGAATCACCCGCTTGCCAAGTATTCGAGCATATTCCAGTTCAAGCAAACAATAAGGCGAAGTCATGCAACGTGGAGCCATCACATAAACGAAATTATGTGCTGCTTCAATGCCA
The DNA here is from genome assembly GCA_030378105.1 of Candidatus Halobeggiatoa sp. HSG11. Classification (GTDB taxonomy): domain Bacteria; phylum Pseudomonadota; class Gammaproteobacteria; order Beggiatoales; family Beggiatoaceae; genus DRQV01. The sequence continues at coordinate 27,567 of JAUCGL010000044.1, forward strand.
TGATTAATGCGTTTATCGTATTTTTCCCCATCGGGAATATCAACTTTATCAAACCAGCCATCATAGCCAGCTAGTTTTAACTGTTGGTGCAAACGCCCAACAAAGCCGAGGCTTTCACGCCGGCCATAAGAAATGAAGAGGTCTTTATTGGTCATTTATTTATCCAAGCTAAGATTTACAGATATAGAAGTTACGCATTTACAAAACAATCATTTTATGAATTTGTTAAGATACAAATAGTTATAAAAAATCATATCATTTGTATAATTTACATATAAGCTATATTTATATAACTTTATCATTCTAGTAAAAATGGGAAAATCTCTGTTTTTGGAAGTTTCCGATTGAACTAATTCATGTAATTCAATGATCAAGTTTTTTGATGTTATTTGGTTCTGCAAACATCAATTTTTTGCTACCTAAATATGTATGATATTGATTTTAATTATATTTATATTCTGTGTGTACAAAACAGTATATTTATTTAAATCAATACCTTATGAAAAACTTGATTATTGAGTTTAATGCGAAATTTCTATACTATTTTTTTAAGTAGTAATACAAGTCCCAACCAACTTCTGTCTGTCAATCTTTCCATTAGGCAATAACGGTAAAGATTTAACAATAACAACATTATCTGGGACGGCACGAGCAGGTAACAAATTAAAACAAGCTGTACGAATATCATCCGAAGTCATAATAGAATTTTTTGCTAAAATACAATGAGCTATTAATTTTTTACCTCTTTTACTTTCCCCTTTAGATACAACCATAGATTTTTCTATATCCTTAAGAGTTTCAATAGCTTTTTCTATATCTACAAAAAAAACTAACAACCCATCTCGATTAATACTATGATCAGACCTACCTAATACTTCTAATTCACCATTTGGCCATAATAATCCATAATCTTTAGTACGAAACCAACCATCTTGATAGTCTGAACCTAAGTCAATTAAATTATTATTTTCATCAACATATCCATCAAAACTATATTTGTGATGACACCAAAGCTCCCCTGTATTTTGAGTAGCTTTTTTCAATTGTATTTGTACATTTTGCATAGGTTTACCAACAGTTTTTGCTCGTATCTCAGTCCTAGCTTTTGACTCGGCAGCAGCTATAGCCCCCATTTCAGTGCTACCATATAACTGTACTAAACAACCAAACATGGACTCATATTTAGCAAATGTATCACCCCGCATATGATCACCTGCCGTCACAGTCAAATCATATGGCCGAGCTGTCCTACGTCCTTTCAATAGCGTTTCGCAAAAGACTGGAGTCATAAAAACTGTATTGGGATTAAAGGCTTTTTCCCGTTGTAAAAATCGAAGTATGTTGGCACCTTTTTGTAAATCAATAGAAGCACCAGTTGCAACACAAGGTAAAAAAGCTGCTCCCAAACCATACATATGAAATAAAGGTACTGGTATTGCTACTCTACTATTAGAGCTGAGACCTAATCTTTGTACACAATTAAGTATATTTCCTCGTAATTTTGCATGAGAATATACAGCCATTTTGGGAGAACCAGTACTTCCAGAAGTCCGCATATATAATTTTTCAGATGCTATTTTTTCTCCATTCCAAGCTTCATTTTCAACAATATGTAAAAACTCTTGCGGTTCTAGCTGAGTTCCTGAATAGGTCTTGAGCTTGTATCTACAAAATTTTGGTACAAACTCATTGTTTTCTTTTGGTAATAAGATAAAGCTGTAACCTTTTTCCAATAAAAATAATAAAGTTAATGCACAAGGAATGGTATTCTCAACCTGAAAAACTATACAATCCTCAATTTTTGAAAAACAAGTTTGTATTTTGTTAAAAAGTTCTGGAATTTCTTGATAAGAAAAGGTTAATTTGCCATCTGTTAAGCTGTTGGATTGCCAATTTCCAGAAGCAATTTGACCTATAAATTTCATTATAACCTCAATGTTTATATCCTAAAGTACTGCCATTAAGTTAATAAAATAAGTTGGAGTTCAAAGCTTCAGCTTTGGTTTATTTATAATTAACCAGTTTATTTTATACTTAAGCAATAATAACAATAAATTATTAAATAACTATTTATCTCGTTCCCAACGAGACGTCTCATCGTTATACACAAGTATTTAAGTATTTGAAATGAATATATATTATGTAGGGTGGGTAGTAACGAAGTGGAAACCCACCGAACCTTCAAAATGGTGGATTTCATTTCATTCTATCCAC
>JAUCGL010000045.1 GCA_030378105.1 Candidatus Halobeggiatoa sp. HSG11
ATTAAGAGCTAAAATTATGTATCTTTTAAAAACAATGAGTTAAAAAATTGTTCATTATAAACTTCCGAAATTATAATTCTTAATTACATGATTTTTAAAATAATTTTTTAGCTCTTAATTCACATTTCATCCCAGAAATACCTACCCAAATTGGTGACGATACTTAATAGTTATATAACAAAAACAGTTCCAAACGTTAACCTGTTGTATTTCATAGTTATTTTTTATATGATTTTAACCCCAGTCTAAGAATTAGATTTTTTCGGTCTAAAATTTAGATTTTTAGTCTAATATTTATACTAATTTTCCGATTTTTAAAAAATAAGGTATAGATAATCCATAAAAATACATTCACGTTAAATCTGCAATATTTTGAAAACTTGTCAGGTCTGAAAACCTTTATTTTTCTGAAGAACTATATCTTAAAGAGGTTTTGAACCATGCTATAATTAATCAAAAGTTAAAATGAAGAACTAAAAATGACAGACGAAGAACTAAAAGAACTGGTTGGTAGTTTGGCTATTGCCCAACAAAAAACAGATATTCAATTAAAAGAAGTAGCTGAACAGCAAAAATTAACTTCTGAACAGCAAAAACTAACAGATATAAAAATAGCTGAAGTGGCTGAACAGCAAAAACTAACAGATGTTAAAATAGCTGAAGTGGCTGAACAGCAAAAACTAACAGATGTTAAAATAGCTGAATTAATTGAACAGCAGAAATTAACTGATAAAAAAATGGCTGAAATGGTAACTCAACTTGGAGGAATAGGTAATATTCAGGGTGATGTTGCAGAGGATTTATTTCGTAGGAATATATCTGACTTATTAGCTCAGTATGGAATCCAGATTAATCAAGTGATAACCAACTTGAAAACTATTAAATCTGAATATGATATTGTAGCAATTAACAAAGATAAGGTAATTGTGTTAGAAGTAAAAAACAAGCTAACTTCCCATCACATTAAACATTTTTTAAAGAAACAATTACCCAAATTTAAACAAGAACATATAGCCTTTGCGAAACATAAAATATATGGTGCAATTGGCTCTTTAGTTATTTCGGAACATTTGGAAAAACAAGCGGAAAAAGCTGGCTTATTTGTATTAACTCAGAACAAAAACGGCGGTGCGAGTATAATCAATAAATCAACTTTCAAAGCTAAAGCTTTTTGACTATGGACATTCATGTGAAACCTGCGAAGTTTTGGAAACCTCGTAGGTTTTAAGTGAAATTATTTATCTGAAAATATGAATAGTCGCAATGGAATCTATTGGAAGGGTTATCAAGAATGGTTTTTATACTGCTTAAGTTTATTAAAAACAGTAGCTCTACTAATTCCCAACAACTTAGCAGCCTCATTCACATTACCATCACAATGCTCAATACATTTAAGAATAACCTTTTTTTCAATCTCTTTAAAAGAACAAAACTCATTGATTGTTACAACCGGAATTTTTTTATTCTCTTCAACTAAAACATCATCATGCTGAACAAATTTATCCATTCGTGCCGCAATCATCTTATCAGTTATCAATTCACCATCATTAACTAACATAACATTGTGAATTGTATTTTTCAATTGACGTACATTTCCCGGCCACTCATAAGTCAACAACTTTTTCTCAGCTTCAGCACTTAAACCACGAAACTTACTCTGCTCTTCCAAAGCAAACCTCTCTAAAAAAAAATTAGCCAGCAAAATAATATCTTGCCCACGTTTACGTAAAACTGGTAACTCTATTTCAACCGTATTAATACGGTAATAAAGGTCCTCTCTAAATTTTCCCTTTTTGCTTTCTATCAACAAATTCTGATTAGTCGCACAAATAACTCGAACATTCACCTGCTCCGTTTTGTGGCTACCAACTTTATGAAAAGTATTAGTTTGCACAAAACGCAATAAGCTACTTTGCATTGAAACCGATAATTCACCTATTTCATCTAAAAATAAAGTTCCTCCATTCGCCTCATACACCAACCCTTTTTTATCACTAACTGCTCCAGTAAAAGCTCCCTTAACATGACCAAATAAATGACTTTCCAATAAATCTTTTGCAATAGTCGCACAATTACATACAACAAAAGGTCCTTTTTCACTTTTTTTGTGAATAGCCTCAGCACATAATTCCTTACCTGTACCTGTTTCACCAGTTATTAAAATAGATACGTTACTTAGTGCCACGTCATCAATACTTTGATAAACTATCTGCATTGGCATAGAAGCACCAATAAAATTATAATAGGAGCTGCGGGATAAACGTACTTTACTCTTATGTAGCTCATCAACGGAAATAGATAGCCCCAAACTAACCCCTATTTGCTGTCCAAACTCCTGAAATAATTTAATTTCATTTTCAGTCCATATCCGAGCATGGGAACATTGATGGATTCCAAATAGCCAAGGTTTACCTATTTTTGGATAGATAGCTTGGTTAATTTGTGATTGAACTGCAAACTGTTCGGTAATTTTAGGAGGCATTTTATATTCATGCTCAAGTCCAAAAACAATTGGTTCAGTTGTTGATAAAGCGTTGTGCATAATTTCAGCTATTGCCGGTTGCATTGGTATATCAGTATTTAAAATATTAGCTCCCGGATATTCTGATGAAGTAACTTCTATTGGTACACGCCAACTAGTTGCATTTGGATCACAAGGATATAACAACCAAGCTCGATCACATTTGAACACTGCCAATGTCACTTGCATAGCATTAATCATCATTTGTGCCACATCTTGAGTTTCATTGATAACTTTTCCTAAACTAGCCAAACTCTCCAAATGGTAAACATGGCCTTGCAACTGGACATTTTTAGCTTCAAGTTGTTTACGCAAATTGCTGATAATTAAATGTTTGTTGATTCGTGCAACTACCTCTACCGGTTGAAAGGGTTTGGTTATGTAATCAACCGCACTCATTTCCAGACCTTTAACTTTATCAACAGAATCTGTTTTAGCAGTCAGAAAAATAATAGGCGTACCTTGTGTCATTTCATTCTGTTTCAAACGACGACAAACTTCAAACCCATCCATTTCTGGCATCACAATATCCAACAAGATTAAATCTGGTTTAACATAATTAACCAATTTGAGAGCCATTTCTCCGTCTTCAGCTACCGACACTTTAAAATCAGCATTATGCAAGCATTCATTTAATATTTCTAAATTTTTGGATTCATCATCTACAATTAAAATTTTATGAGTCATTTTTCATTATTTCTTCAAGCCATTTTAGTAATTTTTTTATCTGATAATTTTTCAGGAAAACTTGCATTTGGGTAACAAAAGGTTTTAATTCCACAAAATTAGCCAAAATAGCAACCTGCTCTTCAAGTTCATTAACGTAGCCCATTAAGGATAATTCATATAGCTTTTCTAATTCAGCGATTGAGGGAAATATCATCGGTGCTGCATGATTTTCTTCGCTACTTTCTTTCACCACATCTTCATATACCCAAGTTAAATCAAGATGCTGCTGCAATTGTTCAAGAAGTTTTTCAATTTGAATTGGTTTAGGCAAAAAAGCATTACTGCCAATAGTCAAACTCCGTTCTCTATCTGTATCATATACACTAGCTGAACTAACGATAATAATTTTTTCTTTCAACTCAGGAGATTGGCGTAATTGACAGATTAATTCAAAACCATCCATTTCTGGCATGATTAAATCAGTTATAATTGCATCCGGTTGCCATTCTATGGCTTTTTCTAATCCTTCCTGACCATTATGAGCTGTTTGGGTGTTAAAACCTAATGGCGAAAGTAAGTTAACCAGTACATTTAAATTTTCCAAATTATCATCCACCAATAATAATTTAGGCGATTTATCTTTGATTCCGATAATCAATTGCCTAGTGAAATTATAATCAGATTTTGAAACAGCATGTTTTGGTGAAAAACTCGTTAAAGTTATTTCAAACCAAAATTGTGTGCCAACATTGACTTGACTGCTAACATACAATTTCCCTGCCATTAATTCAACTAAATTTTTGCTGATAGCTAATCCCAACCCAGTTCCTTTCATCTGCTGTTCTTGTTCACCAACTTGTTCAAAAGGTTTGAAAATTGTTTCTAAATTTTTGGGAGAAATACCGATACCAGTATCCTGAATTAAAAATTTAATTTTCTCACTTTTATCTTTTACCTTTTCACTTTTCACTTGCAAGGTAACACTACCTTCATCCGTAAACTTAACCGCATTACCCAACAAATTCAATAATATTTGTCGCAATCGACGTTCATCTCCATATAGCCAATTTGGTAATTTATCCATAGATTCCAGATAAAAGTTAATATTTTTGTCTTTAGCACGAATCTTAATGATTTCACCAACCCCGATTAGTAATGAGGATAAATTAAAACCACTCTCATACAGTTCTATTTTGCCCGATTCGATTTTAGCTAAATCAAGTATATCGTTAATCAAAGATAACAGATGGTTACCACTTTGCTCAATGACATTCAAGCCATGTTGCTGTTTGGAGGTAATAGAAGAATCATATTGCAAAATTTGAGCAAAACCTAAAATACCATTGAGAGGAGTCCGTAATTCATGGCTCATGCTGGCCAAAAAAGTGCTTTTGATTTGGTTAGCAATTTCGGCCTTTTCTTTAGCTTGTTTTAATTCGGTTTGAATTTTAACTTTTTCAGTAATGTCGGTCATAATTATCAAAGAATTTTGATCAAGTGGAACCATATAAAATTCACAGCGTCGTTTAGTTCGATTTTTTATCGTTAAATCCCATACTTGGGTTTCAATATCTTTGTTGTGAGCCATTGCATATTCAATTGCACTCATCCATGATTGTTGCACTAATTTTCTATAATTTTCATCAGGATAAGCTATTTGCCACCATTGTTCGGCTGTGGATACATCTTTCAATGTATAACCAAAAAGTTCCGTGAATTTATCATTGAAATATTCAATATCTTGATTGGCATCGGTAATAACCATCGGCAATGGTGATTTTTCAATCATCTTTCTTAAACGTTTTTCACTATTTTGCAGTGCTATTTCAGTTTGTTTTTGCTCAGTGATGTCACTGACAAGTCCCTCAAGTGCAAGCAATTTACCATTTTTATCAAACACCCCTTGACCTTGTTCCCATACCCATTTTAATTGGCCAGTTTTAGTAATAATGCGGTAGGTTAGCTCAAACGGCTGCTTATTTTGTAAAGCTTGTTGTACAAATTGCCAAACTGATTCTTGATCGTTGTGATGAATAATATCGGCATAGCTGATTTCTGCATTGTTGATGATAGCTGTTATTTCATAGCCAGTTAATACAAGACAAGCATCGCTGATAAATTCCATCGTCCAATTGGAATCATTACGACAACGATAAGCCATTCCGGGTAAATTGCTAACTAAAGTACGCATAGCCCGTTGACTTTCCTGTAATTCACTAGTTCTCTTCGTTACCTGTTTTTCTAGTTCAAGATTACGTTGTTGAATAATTTTTATCCGCCAACGATAGCCTATGAAAAACGCAGTCATAATCAGAATTAACATTATGCTTTTAAACCAAGTTGTGTTCCACCAAGGCGGTATAACAACTACCTTCAATTCAGCAATCTTATTACTCCATAGACCATCATTGTTTGAACCTTGAATTTTAAGGGTATATTCACCAGCCAAAAGTCCAGTATAACGACCATGACGTATTTTACCGGCTTCAAACCAATCATAGTCAACTCCTTCTAATTTATACCGATATTGGTTATATTTAGCGTGACGATAATTGAGAGCAGCAGCCTCAAACTCAAAAAAATTATGTTGCCAATCCAACTGAATTTCTGTAACTCGTTCTGGTGCTTTACCGGTTTTGATTGGTTCACCACTTTGAGTTAGAGAAGTTAAAAAAACTGATGGTTGATATAAACTATCTTTTATTTGTTGCGGATGAAAGGAATTCACTCCACCACGCCCAAAAAACCACAAAGTTCCATCCAGGCTTCGCATAGCTGCATAACTACTACTTATTCCGGGAAGAATACCATCATCTGTCGTATATACTTTGTAATCGCCATTTTGGGGGTTAAATTGAACTAATTTACCAATATTAAGGCCGGCTATCCACAAATAACCTTGTTCGTCCTCAATGATTTGACTCGTAGAATTCAATGGAAATAAGCTATTTTGTGGGTTCAATCTGGTAAATTTTTCTGTTTTCGGATCAAATTGATTAAAGCCTTTATCCGTTGTCACCCAATAACGACCAGCAGAATCTTGATATACTTGATAGATTAAGTTGCTACTCACCGTATCTAAATCAGTTGGAATATGCTTGTATTTAGCGACCACCTTTTCAGTTCGGGGATCAAATTTATCCAAACCACCGCCTCTGGTACACACCCAGATCATGCCTGCTTTATCTTGATAGAGATAAGGAATTTCAGTGCTAGACACAGTTTCATTTGGATTGTCGAGAGAAGGTGTAAAATATGTAGTTTCTCCGTTTGACTTACTAAACTTGAGTAAACCAGTTCCCCAAGTTCCCCACCAAATCAGATCGGAGTTTGTGTTGTCTTTAACCGGTCCACTTGGCCAGTTTAATGCTGGATAAGTTTGTTTTACTTTTTCAGCTTTTTTATCGAATCGGAAAATCCAAACACCGGTTGACACCCATAAATTCCCAATATCGTCCTCAACAATTGATTGTCCATAAGGTTCAGGTAAGCTATTCGGGTCATCAGGATTGTGATCATAATGGGTAAATGTTTTGGTTTTTCTGTCATAGCGGTCTAATCCACCTTCACCAATCGCAATCCATATCATTCCTTCTTCATCTTCAATACCATGAGCAACATAAGAATTTTTGCTTAATGAGTTTGAATTCTCAGGGTCATGCACATAACTTTGAAATTTTATAGCTTCTGGATCGACCCGGTGTAACACACCACTGTAGCTGGAGAACCATATAATTCCAAGTTCATCCTGATATACAGTAGTTATATAATTGGCATCAATACTGTTTGGATTGTTAGGTTCATGGCGATAGTTAGTAAAAACTTCGGTATTTTTGTCAAACAAACTAAACCCACCGCCAATAGTGGTTATCCACAATATTCCATTCAAATCTTCCATGATTGAAGCAACAGTATCATTGGTCAGACTGTTCTTATTATTTGGATCATAGCTATAGTGAGTAAACTGCCCTTCTACCAGATGATTAATACCACTTCTGGTTCCTATCCAGAGTGTACCTTCCTTATCTTCAAAAATAGCGTTTATATAATTTCCATGCAGACTATCGGGATTATTATTATCCATTTCATATCTTTCCAACACAGTTCCACTTCGAGGGTCAAATTTATGTAGGCCATTGACACTTCCAACCCATAAAAATTGTTTAGAATCCAGATAAATATTCCAAATATCATCGCTAATAAATAATCCTTGATAGCGAATAAAAGTTTGGTTAGTCCGATCAAATTTATTCAGCCCATTTCCGGTAGCAATCCAAACCATATTATCGGCATCCTCAACAATAGCTTGTGGTCTATTAGTAGTGCTAGTTATCTGGTTATTGCTGATACTAGTCGGATCATTCGGATCATGGAGGTAAGTAGTAAAGGTATCATTATTTTTATCGTATACACTGAGTCCACTTGCCGAGCCTATCCAAATTAATCCTTGACTATCTTCATAAATTGCTCCCACATCATTGCCAGCAACTGAATCTGGGCCGGCGGTGTAATGCTTAAAAGTATAACCGTCATATTTATGCAAACCATTATTGCCACCAATCCAGAAAAAACCGTCACTATCTTGCATGAACATATTGATGAGAGTACTAGTTTTTATCTTATCGAAATAGAGAGTATCAGAAGATTTAGAAGGGTCTGCTTGTGCTGATATAACGATACTTATTAAAATGCTTAATAAAATTAATTTAAGTGATTTTTTCATTATATTTTTCTCTATTTTAATTTAAGACTTTCATAATCAATTATACTTGAATAATTGACATTTTACATCTTAAGTAATCCTTAACACGCTGTGAGACACGGAGAGGCAAAAATCAAAGTTGAGTAGTTTGTGACTTGTGTGAAGTTTAAAAATATAAAGAAATAGTTAAGCGGAGTTGCTGTTATGTGCGGAGTCGCCCGATGAGATCGAATAGATCGAGGCAAATAATAACTGGTTTCGCTGAGAAATTGATTAGTTCACGGAATATGGACGTTCTTATCCGTAATCTAAAAATTCGTTTATTTCGTCAATTCGTTGTACTGATTGATTATCAATGACTATTCATGCCAACCCCAACGAGTTAAAACATAAATAGCCAAAGATAAAACTTAATAAAACATTAAAAAATAACCCTACTGATACTTCTCAGCCCGTTTAATCAACTTATCCAAACCTTGTTCATTCGGATTAGCCGGAGTTCCGGGATGAATGACCTGAGCAGTACATTTCTCCGCCGACTTAACTATATCCTTAAATGGACCAGCTTTCGGATCCAAAACATAAGCCAATTTCTTGTCATTGTAAGCAAAAATCTTCGGATTAATGTTCACACACTCATCACAAGCAGTACACTCAGGAGTATCAATCCACACTGGCTCAAAATCACTATTTGTTGCACCACCTGTTGAAGCCGCAACACCAGCATCACCACCTAACATTGGCATAATAGGCAAATCACCAGTCGCCATTGCCAATAAACTTGCAGATAGTTTTTGAGCCATGTCACCACGAACTTGATTAGCCAATTCTTCTGGATCAGAAATCTTATCCACTCCAGCAATAGACTTCATCAATCGCCAGAAATTACGCCGTTCTATAGTGGAATCTATCATCTCATCCGAGACCAATATCCGTATCAACTTATTTTTGTTATCAACCGACCAAGTATAAGGTGAAATCCCTTCCCTTTCATCAGCATCCATATTAACATAATCAGCAACTGAAGCTAACTGTTCATCTTCCATATTACTCGGAACTTTATGGAAATGCTTACGGAATCGACCTTCAGTTATCGCAAAATCAACAAAAGTCAATGGTAATTCCATATTAGCTGGTTGCCCCTGATCATCGGTATATGCCAAATTATAAACCGGCCAATCTTGTTCCATCGCTGGATTGCCTTCTATATTAACGCATTCTTCCCAAGTTTCACCAGCATCTGGATTATAAGTCATTAATGGGAAAGCTCTTGATTCAACGGCCAATTTACTCTGGTTAGCAGTTGCATCATCAGCAACTCCATGCTCCGGCTGACAGGTAGAATAGATATTAAACAAAGCCGGCTTTGGACTATTTAAACCATCAATATAACCTTCTAGCAAATGAGTTGTATTGGAAGGTGAACCTTGCACTACATAAGAAGTTCTGTGAGCCATACCTATCAAGCCCATTTCTTTACGAATTTCTTCTTTACCTTTCATGGTCTTACCAAACGGAGCCATATCTGCAATTTGGCCGATAAAACCAGAAGTACAAGACTGACCACCAGTATTTGAATAAGCTTGGGTATCTAATACCAATACCTTAACTGGCATACCAGACATCATCATACGCGACAAGTTTTGGAATCCAATATCATACATCGCTCCATCACCACCAATTGCCACTACTGGTGGACATAATAAAAACTCTTCAGTATTGAAATCTTTCCAACCAAAATAAGTAAAGAACTTGTAATGTTTGTCGGCGTTATACTTACCTTCTAATTCCAGTTCGGCCATGCGAATAGCTTTGAAACCTTCCGCCATTTTCACCATATGACCTTCAAACAGACCCATTGCCATTGACGGGGCATCTTGGAATAAATGACTTGCCCAAGGGAATGGATATGGATTATATGGGAAAGTCGAACCCCAAACTGAAGTACAACCAGTTGCATTAACAATACCCATCGTGCTGCGACCATTGCCAGTTATACCATCAGTATATTGCCATCTCAAATGTTTAAGTTTTTTCAGCAACTCCGTTACCCAATTCAACCATTCTGAATCTAGCGGAATTGTACCTTTATCATTGTCCAATGCGGCTGATAAACGAGATAAAGTCAAATCTGTATGTTTATGCTCACTGATAACCTGCTCAATAGTATCAGTATCATTAATATCAACACTATCAGCTAGTTTAAGGCGAATATGTTTATCTAATCTTGAAACTAAGTCATCTAACTTAGCGATCTGTTTTTTCACTCTAGCCTGTTGCAAAGCGGTAACAACACCAGTGAATAAATGGACGGCAGTTTTCTCACCACAACCTAAACAAGCTCCATCACCACAAACCATTGAATCATAATTGCCCTTATCCAACAACAAGGTTTCCAATGCACCGATTTTATCATCTAAATCGTCAATTCTGCTATAAACAGGTGAAATATTAGGTAAATCTAACCAAAACTCCCAATCTTTCTTCAGAGTTTCAACACTCTTTTCAGTTTGAGTGGTGATACCTAATGCGTTGTCGTTACAGACTGCCACACATTCCATACAACCTTTACAGGTATAAGGATTAACTGTGATGGAGAATAAGCCACCACTACCTTTAGCTGTTTTTTCTTTAACTGTATAATAAGGCTTAGTGATGGAGAATTTAAACTTGCCAATGGATTCTTTAAACCACTCAAATTCTTGCTCAAACTCGACTCGTTCTTCAGGTTCACATTCATTAACAGTTGCATCTATCGCTTTGTTAAGCAGTGGAGCAACATTGAAATTTTCACCGCTAGTATCTAAATGAATCCGTAGTTTCTTTTCTACTGTACGTACAGCACGGCGTAAATGTTTAATTTTTTTGCCACTACCTTCAATCCGTTTAATAACAGTATCAAATATTTCTGAAACTGAATTAACTAAACCGGGAATTGCACTGTCTGGACAGATAGTGTAGCAATTGCCACAAGCGGTACAGTTCTTTGGAATCCAAACTGGATGCTCAAAGCGTATTTGAGTCATGTTGCGAAATACAGCAGTGACAGCTGGTACAAAACTGGAAGCAATGAATGGATCAGCCAAATTATCATTAACTTTACCACGTACATAAAAGTTACCAGTCTGTTCCCAAAAACGATGAATATTGGAACAGTTATCTTGACTAACTGGTTGTTTTTTCAGCATAATAGGCATTGCTGGAACAATTCGCATTTTGTCTACGGACAGTTCATTTGCTTGTTGCTCAGGAATTTCTTTAATTTCATCAAAACCACGCCGCACAACACGCAAATTATCTTCTACTACATTGGCTCCTTTATCACCAAACTTGTCTTGTAACTGACTTTTAATTGCAGAAAATAAAGAATCTTCATTTAAATCAGCCGCTCTCATCACTGGAGAAGCTGCAAAAAAAGCTCCTTGGAAAGCGATACCTTGCATTCTAAATTGAAGTTCTGGATTGCTGGCTTCCTCTTTAGCTATTTTGAAACCATCAATGTAAAATACTCTAATCCGATTTTTAACGATAAACTCTTGATGTACAACTGGAATGGTGTTCCAAACTTCTTCAGCACTAGTCAAATTGCTCTGGATAATAAATACACCATCTTTTTTCAAACCATTAAGTGGATTGGAATGACCAAATACATTAGGATCAGGGGACAAAACAACATCTACATAAATATATTCACAGTTAATTCGAATTGGCTCAGGAGCTGCGGATAAATAATAAGTTGTTGGTTGGCCTTTCTTTTCTGAACCATATTTTGGATTAGCCTTAATATGATAACCCAGCAAATCAAACAAAGTCATAGCCAAGTTTTTACCAGTAGTCATAGCTCCCCAACCACCAACGGAATGGAAGCGTACTGTTATACAACCTTCTGGCATTAAGTTCGGATTTTCAGTGCCACGAATACTTAATTCCTTAACATTTGGATAGGAATCTTCAATAAGCTGTTGATGAATTTCCTGCTTGGGAGTGTAAGCTTTATCTCGAATGAAATCTATTGATAAATAAAAGAATTTTTGTTGCTTACCACTTGGTAACATGTTCTCAACCACACCAATGATTCCTTCTGGCTGTAAATCACGACTACCCATACCAAAGGAACAAGAATAGATTGGAGGAATGTCTTTTAATCTTGTGTACCGAGAATATTCAGGATAAGATGATGTTTCGGTTAGGCCATTTTCAGTACATTTGCTTATAACTGCACGTATTTCACGTACTAAAGGCAAGTCTTCTGCCAATGGTTGATCAGTACGTTCTAATACTGTAACTCCCTTACGACCTTTAAGTAATTCACCTAATAAATCGCCCGGAAATGGTCTGAACATGGTTACATCAACAACTCCGACTTTAACAAAGCGTTTTTCTCGCAGATAATCCGCAACCACTTCAGCAGAACTAACTACGCTACCTTGAGCAATCAGCAAATATTCAGCATCTTCAACTTTATAAGTACCAATTCGATTATAACGTCTGCCAGTGAGTTCATAATACTCGTCCATGGCTTGATCAGTTATTTCTTTTATATGTTCAAAGAAGAAAGGTCTTTGTGAGGCCACACTTTGCATATAGGAATCTTGATTTTGTACAACTCCCATTTGCATTGGGTTATCCACATCCCAAATAGTTGGAATTCTACGCCGAGTTTCACCATAAATTAAACGTTGAGCGGCGGTTGGAGTTTCAATAATATCTTCTGGTCGGCCTAAATATTCATTGATTAAAGCTCGTTCAGGTAGTTGTAAAGATTCAATTAAATGGGTAGTTAAAAATCCATCTTGCCCAACTGCACCTGGGGTTAAAGCTAATTCAGCAATTTTATGAGCTATGATATTTAAATCACATGCAGCTTGACAGCTTTTGCCCATTACTTGAAAGAATCCAGTATCATCTATAGCGTGGTAGTCGTCATGACTGGCGTGAACATTTAAAGTACTTTTACTGAGTGCTCGACAACCAATATTTAAAATATAAGTTAAGCGTTTTCCCACTGCTGGATACAAGGATTCGTGCATATAAACGATACCTTGTCCCGAGGAAAAATTAATTGCCCGTAAACCGGTCATTGCCATACCGGCAGTTACAGCAGCAGCAGCATGTTCACCTTCTGGTTCTATAAAGATCAACGGTCGTCCCGAGATATTTATATGACCTTTACTCATTTCTTCAGCCCAATACTCACCCATTTGTGTGGATGGAGTTATTGGATAGGCTCCGGCTCCATCGCTTGCTTCTCTTTCACACATTATAATGGCGGTATTACCGTCCATTGCTTGTCTAGTACCGGGATATTTAACTTTTTTCTTTGGTTTTCCGAGCATGATAAATCCTCTTAACGCTTATTTTAATCGGTGTTGTAATTTATTATTAATATATAAATGATACATTATACATCAAATTTAAATTTTTTAGGTAAGGTATGAACTTTATTTATAGTGAGTTCTGATTTGACGGATTACTTAATATTGGAAGTGAAAGATTTAGGACTTACGCATTGACAAAAGCTAAAAAAAATTATTTTTTGTAAATTATATAGTTATAACTTATTATTGTTCCCAAACTCCTGCTTCACTGCTATTAAGTTAAGGAGAGTGATTGGGGTAACCACAAGAAATAACCCCTACAAATCATCATTTAACGTAGGAGCAATCCTTTATGGTTGCTCTTAACGTAAATGGCAGTGATTATATAGGGTGAGTAGGAATGAAGTGGAAACCCACCGAATCTTCAAAATGGTAGATTTCATTTCATTCTATATACCCTACAATTTGTTGCTTGAGGCTTAATGTATAACAATGATAACAAGAGTTTGGGAACGATATTTCGATATTTAAACGGCTTCATTAATTAATACCTTCGCCAATTTGATATTTGTTTCGGGAATGGAGCAAAGTGGATTTCCCGAAACTCTCAACTTAACTTGGGTTTCGGGAAAATCGTACCTCATTCCCGAAACAACAATTTTGGTATTGGCGAAGGTATTGATTAAATGTTTGTCTTGTCAATGCGTAAGTCCTAAGATTGATATTTATGGTGATTTTTAATAAATTGTTACTGCATGTCAGAATCAGGATTTTCAGGATTAAAGAACTGATAATTCCGAGTTAGAGGAAATATAGTTATATTAATATTCAATAATTCAAGTTCTTATTTTTTCTTGCTTATTTAAATATCTTGTTATATTATCTTGTTTGTATAATTAAATTCTCTCTTTTTATGAATTTTGTTAAGAGACTCTAATAGTTCTAGTTAATAAGGAAAAATGTCTAATATATCGTAATAGTGTTTAACCTTCAATTAAGTGCTATAATTTTATTTAGTAACTGAAGTTATACAGATTATAATAACTTTCTGTGTAATATCAGTTAATATAGATTTTCAGATAAATATTTCGGCCAAAATACCTGTCAGGTCTGAAGGCTTCTATTTTTTTGAAAGTCTATAGTTATTTCACTATTCAAACATGAAGGTAATTTTATGAAAATTCTATTTATATTATTAATTTTTACAACCGCAATTGCCAATGCTAAAATATATCAGTGTCAAGATGCAGATGGTAATATGCAATATACTCAAACACCTACTGCTGAATGTTTGCAGGAAAATACGACTCCAGAAGGTCAATTTGTAATTTCTGGTCCAGAAACACCTGAAGAAGAACCACAAGAAGCACCGCAAGAACCATCAGAAACAGATGTTAAAAACTTATCTCCGAAAGAAATTGCAGAAAAAAATGCAGAAATCCTTAAGAAGAACTGCACAAATGCACATAATGCTTTAACTTCATTAAACTCATTTACTTTTGATGGTGATTCATTTGTTAGCAAAGATGGTACGAAAGTTGTAGTTAAAAATGATGCAAATATTCAATATACAGAAGAAACACGTAATCAAGAAATGACTAAGATACAAAAATATATTGATGGTAATTGTGTTGATAAACAGCCAGATTCAGGAAATCCTTAATGCTTAATAGACATCTTTCATAAATAACTGATGGTTGATGTCTCATCGTTATACACAAATATTTAAATACTTGAAATAAAAATATATTATGTAGGGTGGGTAGAAACGAAGTGGAAACCCACCGAATCTTCAAAATGGTGGATTTCATTTCATTCTATCCACCCTACATTTGTGGCTTGGGATTTATGTATAACGATTAGTGGTTAACGCAGAGAGCATTTTAATTAATTTGATCCCATAGGTTGTTTCACCTATGGCTATTCAAGTGTTTAAATATCCTGAAAGAATTGAATGTGAATAGCCACCAATAAAATCAGTGGAATATAAAAGCTTTCTGCGGTAAGCTAAGTTAATTAAGTATATAGCATTTCCCGATTAAATAGATTACAGTAATACAAAATAAATAATTGATATTTTTGTAGAATTTAATTAATAATTAACCATTCATAATTAATAATTGCTATATACTTAATTTAGGAAAGATGTCTAATTAATAAAGAGTTAAAATTATTGGTTTAATAGCAAAGTTATGTATAAGAAAATTTTTAAAATCAGTATAATAATTTTATTGTTTAGCTCACTAGTTGGATGTTTTTCTCCAGCAATTTTAGAAACTCAACCTAACTGTCAATTAGTTACTAAAGAGTTAAAATTAACTTTATCTGAAGAAGGTACTCAGGCTCTACTTGGAGGGATAATGCAAGGATTGCTTGAGCCATCAGATAGCTGTTATAGTCCAGAATGTATATTGTTGGCTCCATTAGGACTTTTAGCTATTTCTGTAACCTCAATTATTGTATCTGGTAGCATTGTTGTTGTTGGAAATACAGTGCATTGGATTGAAAAACAAGGAATGTGCCATAATAGCACTATTCGCTCAGTGGTAACTAATTTAGTTAATTCAATCCAAGCTGTGGGTGGTAAAGGAGTTAAATCGGCTAAGGAATTATCTACTTGGTTTAAACAGAATTTACAAATAACATTTTAGGCATGGCCTGCTTCAGCAGATAATAAATTTAAATCAATACCTAAGCTTTCTACTGCTGCTTTCCAACGTTGATTAGGAGGAGTATTAAAAATAATTTGGTTATCAACAAGAGTATTAAGCCAAATATTATCAGCCATTTCTTGTTCTAATTGCCCAGCTCCCCACCCAGCATAACCAAGAGCAATTAAAACCTCATTTGGCCCTTTATTATTAGCTATATCAACAATAATATCACGTGAAGTAGTTATATTCACTTCTTCACTAACTTTCAACATAGCATTCCATTGTTGATGGTCCGGTTGATGTAATACAAAACCACGTTCTCGCTGTACTGGTCCGCCGTCAAATATTGGTATCTGAATAGAGTTAGAACTTTCAATATCCATTTGTTCTAACACATCGTCCAAATCAATGTCCATTGGTCGATTAATCACGATCCCCATAGCACCATCTTCATTATGCATACAAACATAAGTAACTGTTTTTAAAAAATTAGGATCAGCTAAGTTGGGCATAGCAATCAAAAGATTATTAGTTAAATAAGTGGTTTCTAGCATAATATTTAAGGTAATTTGTAATATAATAGTTCTTAATTACTGATGGTTAACGCAGAGAGCTTTTATATTCCACCGATTTCATCGGTGGCTATTCACATTCAATCCTTTCAGGATTATAAATAACCCCAACGGGTGGAACATGAATAGCCATGTGAAACCTATGGAACGCAAATTAATTAAAATGCTCTCTTGCGTTAACCATCAGTTAATTATATTGGTTCACTGCCATTTAAGTTAAAGAATTTATTGGAGTTCAAACAAAGCTTTGGTGTTATTAACATACAAATTATATATTTACAAAGCTACACTTTGGACTCCGAAAACATTATTTCCTTAACTTAATGGCATTGAGCCTAATAGGTTGAGAACGATAATTTTCATTTGAAATTAATTAAGAATTAACCAGTCATGATCTAAAGAATTGCTGTAATATAACATTTTTAGTTTAAAAAGAATAGAGGCTATTTTGGAAAAATTCGACGTTATTATTATTGGAACCGGTTTTGCCAGTTCATTTTTTTTACATGGTTATTTATCTCGTGTTGGTAAACAAGCTCGTATTTTGGTGTTAGAACGTGGAAAAGATGATTCACATCAATGGCAATTAAAACATAAACGTAAAAGTAGTACTCCAGCTAAAACAATTAATGAAACTCCAGACAAAAGATGGCCATATTATATTGGATTAGGTGGAACATCAAGAGCTTGGGTGGCATGTACACCGCGTATGATGCCAAATGATTTACAACTCAAGTCTAAGTATGGAATAGGTGTGGATTGGCCAGTTAGCTACGATGAATTAGAACAATATTATACTGAAGCTGAAATAATGATGGCTGTTTCTGGTCCCAGCGATAATTATCCATTTCCACGTAGTCAACCTTATCCACAACCTCCACATAATTTAAATGGGCCAGATAAACTTTTAAAACAAGCATATCCAGATTTATATTTTCAACAACCGACAGCTCGTCCAAGAATAGCAACTGCCAATCGCTCTGCATGTTGTGCCACCGGAGTTTGTACCTTATGTCCAGCTGATGCAAAGTTTACCATACAAAACGAAATGGCTCATCTATATCAAGATGCACGAGTCAATTTAATGTTGGAAACAGAAGCTCTAGCTGTGGAAACAGAAGGTGGACAAGCAACTGGAGTCAGATATAAGCAAAATGGGAAAGAACAGGTTGCGAAAGCAGATTTAGTTGTTTTGGGAGCTAATGCAATTTTTAACCCTTATTTATTACAGCGTTCTAGTTTGACTCATCCATTGCTAGGTAAGCGTTTACATGAACAAGTTAGTCAATATGTTAAAATAGATTTAGACGGGGTTGACAACTTTCAAGGTAGTACTATGATAACTGGACATGGTTATATGTTATATGACGGCCCGCACCGTTCTAAACATGCTGCTTGCATCATAGAAAATTTTAATGTTCCTTTCTATACTTTACGATTAGAGAGAGGTAAATGGCGGCAACGTGCTTATATGAAATTTATTTTTGAGGATTTACCCAGTAACAATAACTATGTAGCAGTAAGTGAAAAATCTCCGCATTTGCCAAAGGTAGTCCATCCAAATCACTCTGCTTATGCTCAACGTGGGCTTGATACATTACCTGAAGTGTTGCCAAAAATATTAGCTCCATTGCCAGTTGAAGATGTAACTTTTTCAAGTGTTAATGATACTGAAGGGCATATACAGGGGACAACAATTATGGGTAATGATCCGAAGACTTCAATTGTGGATAAAAATTTAATTCATCATCAAGTACGTAATTTGATGGTACTTGGTAGCAGTGTTTTCCCAACTTGCTCACCGGCTAACCCAACTTTAACTCTATCTGCTTTATCACTATTAGCTGCTGATCGACTTTTTTCTAGTTAAACTTGATTAAATTTTATTAATCACTGCGAGACATGTAGAAGCGAAGCCAAGTTTGAAAAAAATAGTTAGGCGGAGCTTCTTTATAGCAATTCTTAATTATGAATGCTTAATTATTAATTAAAATCTATAAAAATATCAAATTCTTGTTTAATATAACTGTGGTCTATCCAATCGGGAAATGCTATATGTGCAGAGTCAGCCGATGAGATCGGACATGTTAAGGGCAAATATAGCTATTTCACTAAAAAATTGATTAGTTTACGGAATATGTAGTGTTAAACCTGCTAGGTCTTTGAGACCTAGCAAGTTTTTTGGAGTCATCACTACTTTGCTCAGGACTACCAAATCTTGGACTTAAAATCTTTCCTCATTAGGCTTTTTCAATATTGCCCAACCAGTCAAAACTGATAGAGCAACTATACAACTACCACAGCCGGAACAACTGCCAGCTTTAGGAATAGAACAATTAGAAGACATTGCGATATGGCTAACTGCAATACCTCCCCCAACTAACCAAGGAAATATTTTTTGAATATGTTGAGTTTTTTTCATTATTTATATCGCTAAAATTTATCATAATTTCACAATATTTTAAAGGTACTGAGCTTCAAGTAAAATTAATACTAACAAAATCATAGATGTTCTGGATAATTTATAACTAATTGATATGTATATTTAATTATGAATAATTAGTTATTAATGAAAGTCAAGACCATTAATAATTAACCATTTTTCATTCACCAATTCACAATTAAATAAGTACATTTCTGGTAAATCCCGAACACCTATGACTAACAAAATGTTAATTATTAGTAGTTATTCCAAATAAAATACCAAGTATCAAAAACATATCAGGTTTAAAACTACATATTAGACATCTTTCCTAAATAAGTATATATACTTATTAACTGAGCTTACCGCAGAAAGTTTTTATATTCCACCGATTTCATCGGTGGCTATTCACATTCAATCCTTTCAGGATAGTTAAAACAACCCCAACGGGGTTCACACTTGAATAGCCATAGGTGAAACCTATGGAATCAAATTAATTAAAATACTCTCAGCGTCAACCATCAGTTATTTAGGAAAGATGTTTATTGTAGGATCACCATTTTTTGAATGTATTTAGGACTTAACGCATTGACAAAAGTATTATAATACGAATCAGTCAAATAATCTATAAAAAAAATAGAAAATGAAATCCACCATTTTGAAGGTTTGGTGGGTTTCCACTTCGTTACTACCCACCCTACATAATCACTGCCATTTGTGTTAAGGGCAACCATAAAGGATTGCCCCTACGTTAAATGATGGTTTGTAGGGGTTATTTCTTGTGGTTACCCCAATCAATCTCCTTAACTTAATGGCAGTTACTCTATATAATATATTTTAATTTCAATCCACCAACGGTATAAATTTCCTCTCCTTATCACCATCAAAAGTATAAATTTCCTGACGACGAACAGCCGGCTTAATACCAGCTTGATCCAAAGTATTCCACATTGTCTCCCATACCGTCTGCAAAATAAGATTTTTATTATTATAATCATTTAAACAAATACATACCCAATAAACAGCAGCCCACTCATTAACCTCCTTGAATATACTCATAGGAGCTGGCTCCTTCATTATCTCATTAACAGACAACAAAGCCTCATCAATAATTTTTCTAACCTGCTGTGGTGGATGACGAGGATCAATATAAATTCTAGGCCATAACCAAAAAGTTTCTTTCTCACTAAAATTAAAAATATCCGCACTCGCTACCGTACTATTCGGAATAGTCAAACTACAACCAGTTCTTGTACATAACTTAGTTGCACGCCAATTAATATCCTCAATTATCCCCTCATCATATGAACCTATTTTCACCCAATCATTAACCTGAAACGGACGCTCTATATGAATTGCCAACCCAGAAAATATATTAGATAAATTCATTTGAATCGCCAAGCCAATGATTATAGCCATCACTCCAGATGTCGCCAATAAACTAGTTATTGGTCGTTCAAATACAAAACCTATAATCCCAAAACTAGCCAATGAATAAATGATAAAAATCCACATGTTATAAGCTAACCTTGGTATTGGCCTGCCAGTTTTTTTCTCCAACTTTTGCCATAAATAATGATCCGCAGCAATATGCACAAAAATAGCCGTTACTATCCACCATAATGCGTCAAATCCCATAGTGGCAGCTTCTAAATAAGAAGTGGGGATATGTGGCCCTATCAACTTACTTATTAACATGACTTCACCAGATATTAAAAACAAAAAAGTTAATATAATCTGTAAGATGTAAATTGTTGTAAAATGACATGAATATTGTCTGCTTAATACAAACAATAAAATCATAAAGAAAATTCCTAACAAACAAATTATTTTAGCACTTGATTGAGGAATAAAAGCTAACAATGACAATTCATTATCCTTAACCATAACCAACATATTGAAGCGAGAATATTCAACTGTTGCATCCTGAGCTTTAAGATGTTTAGGATTGCCCAGAGAATCTTTAAATGTTATGTCTTGGAAAGATAACACAAAATCTATTATGCCATCATATTTAGGACTTAGGACTTGAGCTGTTTGTAATTTTTTTACCTGAGAGTTTTTTAAAAATCCTCCCATTCCCAAAGCATCTCTTACATAAATTAAATTATTATGTGGCAGTTTTTTATGACGAAAACTAACTCCAAAAGTGTGCTGTCTAAAAGAATTGTATTTGGGCATAAAATCAGCTTTAAAAACACCTTTGGCATGGTATAAATGATATTTTAATTCATCATCAATTTCATCAACGAGTTGTAATTCGACCGGTTCAACTGTATTTAAAAAATCCAAATTTTGCGGATCGATATTGTCTTTAAAACGAAACCATAAGTAAAAATCTAAAGTATAAGTCAGATCAGATAAGTCTATGTCACTTATTTTATTTATTTTAATTCCAGTATAAACCACATTAGTTTTATACATGTATTTATTGTTTATTAACAATACTTGTTTGTTAGCACGTAAAGTTTTTAAATTAGTTATATCATTAATATTTGGTATATCTTTAAACTGAGAAGTAGCTGAAACAATAGTATTATTTTTGTACACACCCATAAAAATTGGCTTTTGAGCATTACCGTAATTGTCAAAATAGTTAAATCCAGCTAATCCTTCTATGGCATTATCAATATTTTTCAAATCATTAGCCAAATATTGCTGTAATTTTTGTCGATCTGCCGACAAATCATCGCCGGAAATACCAGTTTTCTTAATCGCATCAATCAACATCATCGCCGCATCATAAGAAAATACAGTATGCCAGTCTGCCATTTTTTTCTTATACAAAGTCTGATATTTTTCCTGAAAATACAAAGCCTGACCACCAGCACTATCAAAAATAAGTGGTGTAGCAACGTACAAACCGTCTGTATAATAGCCGGGCTTTTTCTGTTCCTTTGGATAATCTTTAAAACTTTGTGGGAAATCGTTTAATGCCAAAGCATCAGGAGCTACCATAATATTTTTTATATTTAAATCTTTGATAAATTTAACTAATTTAACTCCTTCTTTAACATGGGTAGCTAGAAAAACAACCCCAGCTTCAGCAGACTTTTCTTTTAACTGTTTTGCTATGTTATATAAATTTCGTTCCTGATCAGCAGTATCATCCTTTTTAAATGTCCATTGATGTTTAACTTCCATACCTAAATCATTTGCTGTTTGTAAAAAAATTTGGCTTAAATAAGTACCGTAAATATCATCACTACCTATTATACTTACTTGTTTTGGTTGAAAAACATGTTTTATATAGTTGGCTAAAAATCGTCCCTGTAAATTGTCGTCAAAGATAGTTCGAAAATACCATTCATTATCTTGAGTTACTTTCATAGTAGTAGAAAATGGAGTTATCGCTGGAATACGATGTTTTTTATATATTTCTCCACCACTTAAAGAACTATTACTAAACCTATGCCCAATAATTCCAACAGCTTGATTTTGTTCCACAATTTCAAGAGCTTTTTGTTTAGCAATCGTGGCATCATTTTGATCGTCAAACACATCTAAAACTATCTTATGTCCATTGATACCACCTTGTTTATTAACTTCATTAATATATAGATTGGCTCCATCCACAAGTGATTGACCATGTGAGGAATTTTCACCAGAAAGTCCAACTACAAAAGCAATATGGATAGCATTTGTAGTTTTTATATAATATATTGAACTTATTCCGATCAAAAAAAGAGCAATTGATGTGGTTATTATTTTGAATTTCATAGTTATTCTGAAGATGTTTTTGGTTAAAACTTGGAATCCAAAGCTTCAGCCTTGGGAATATTTGTACAGGATATTTTTTATTAATTTATTGATTTTAAATATTTTTAATTGTCAGAATCAGAATTCACAGAATTAGAAAATTTTCAGAATAAAACCTTTGCAAATCATCAATATAAAAAATTCTGTTAATCCTTAAATCCTGTAAATCCTGATTCTGACAAAAAAATGTCCTGTACAAAGTCGTAGGAATATTTAATTTTAACATAAATCAAAGCTTCACTTTGGACTCAATAAATTTCCCTTAGCTTAACGAATTTTAATGTGTTATTCCTATAACTTTAATTCGTGAAATTAGCTTGGAGAAAAATGAATAAACTGGTCTCAATAATAAATTAATCCATCTTTTTAACTCTGGTAAATGAAATAAAGCTACGATAATTAAAACTAAAATAATATGTACCCACCATACGCCTATTATTGGCGACACATCTCCACGCTCTACCCATTTTTTAGCCACATTGAGCAAGTTATTATAAATTAAATAAATCAATATCCCTGATACTATTTTAGAATATTGGCCTTGACGCGGAGTGGTATGAGACAATGGCACTGCTAATATTGCTAATAAAATAACTGATAAAGGAAAAGATAATCGCCATTGTAATTCTGCCTGTAAAGCTGGTTGATCAGAAAACCATAGCTCATTAGTAGGCATGGCATCATGTTTTTGATCATGAGAGGCGGTAACTAATTTAGGAATTTTAATTTTATGTTCTTCAAATTTAGTGATGGTATAATTAAGTTTACCATGTGCATTTTCATACCGATAACCATCGACCAATACCATAAATAAATCATCACCTTGTTCTTTTTGATAACCTTTATTAGCCACTAAAATCACTTGTTTTTTGGGTAAATTGGCTTGAATAAACAAAACGCGCATGTCGTCTGCTTCAACTTTTTCAACATAAAAAATCCCATTGCCATGATTAAATTCTTTAAAACGGCCGGCCGCAATCCCTCCAACTTCCGCAGCAGATTTAAGTTGTATCTGCAACACATCCTGTTGATTTTCAGCCCAAGGTGCTAAAATTAAAGATAATGTTCCGATAACAATAGCAAAGATAAATCCGAAGCTGGCAATACTAACAATTGGAACTGGAATTCCGCAAGCAGCTAATGCTGTGATTTCATTGTCTTTATATAATCTTCCTAGTGATAATAATAAAGCCAAAAAAAATCCTAATGGCAAAATTAATATTAAATCACTTAATAGTTTTAAGCCTAATAACTGAAAAATAAATTCTGCTGGTATTTTACCCACAGATGCTTTAGTTATATAAGCCATAAAACGATGGCTAACATAAATAAGGATTAATAATGAACTTAAGGCTAATAATGTATATAATATTTCTTTGAATAAATAACGGCTTATAATCAAAAATATCACTCCTTTAAAATAAGACTCTCACAGTTTATAATCTTTCCTAACTCTTCCTTATCAAGGATTCATCGTTATACACAAGTATTTAAGTATTTGAAATTAAAATATATTATGTAGAGTGGGTAGGAACGAAGTGGAAACCCACCGAACCTTCAAAATGGTGGATTTATTCGGGTAACCACAAGGGATTACTCCTACAAATTATCTAACATAGGGAGCAAATCTTTTATGGTTGCCCTTAACGCAAATGGCAGTTACCCCACACCTTACATTTGTTGCTTGAGACTTGTGTATAACGATTAGTATCAAGGGTGGGAACAGAATTAAGCATACAATCCAATAGTTAATTAGATAGATTATAGCACTACACGACATTAATAGTTAATTGTGTTTAACATATTCAAATGGTATTGTTAAAATTTTTCCAGTTTTTGGAGTAGGTTTCTTTGAGCATTTTTGGAATATATTAATTCTATTTTGTCAAAAATAACAATTTATCATCAGAAAAACTATAGCATTTCCCGATTAAATAGATTACAGTTATATTAAGTAAGAATCTGATATTTTTGTAGATTTTAATTAATAATTGCTATACCTTTCTCATTTCAGTCATTAACCCAACGCTTAAAAACTCCCTCCAGCCTAACCAATTGATTAGCCGTACAAATTTCAATTTCCAAATCCTTAGCCCTTTGTTTGTCCCACGGAGACAATGGTTGATAACTAACTAACATAACTTTAGTACGAACTCCACCAAGCAACCACTTCAATGTATCCAATTTATACAAGGCATCAGCAGCATGACTATCTGCTTGCTCCTGACCAGTATTAACAAAACGTTTAGTTTTACATTCAATGATATACAAATGATTATTATGCAAAAAAGCCACATCCAATTCATTCTTAACCGCTAAACCGGTACTATCACGACTGAGTTCTATACTACGTCCAACATCCTGTATCTGAGGAATATCGCCACGCAAACCATATAGCAAACCATAAGCGTAAACCTCCAGCCACCCACCATTAACAAAAAAACGAGCTGCTTCATCTTTAAACAACAAACAGTTATCCCGATATTCCAATAACTCTAACTCTGCAAACTGACGAATTAACACTTGCAATTCATCCCAATTTTGCTGTCTGATGGACAAAATAGGTGATTTTAAATCTTTCTCAGCTTGTTGAGCCAACCAATTAATAGCCGCCAATGGTTTGGCCAAAATTTCTGCATGTTCAACTAATTGCTGGGTAAGGGAGCGTAAATTATGTGGCACTCCACTTCGTTTACCTTGCTGACTAACTTCCGCACCATGAGCATGGAGAAAAGCTGGTAATTTTATTCGATCTGCAACATTAAACGAAGGAAACTCTCGCCGATTAATCCAGCTAACACAATCTGTTTTTGGATTAACATAAAAAATCGGTTTATTAAATTCCTTAAATACTTCGTTAGCTGCGATACTCATTGGCCTTGTACCACCACTGGCATTCAGGGCAATATCATCATGTTCCCGTTCTACCATCAATTCCAATATCCGCTCACAAATATGTTCAACATCTCTGGTATCTTGAATTTGCCACCGAGATATTTTTATTCCGGTTGGTTTTAACACCGCTTCTATACAATCGGCATGATAGTTTTCTTTTGGACCATGTAACAGAATTACCTCATTTGGACGAAAATCCGGGTCAAGTGCTGGGGTGACATTAGCAGTCGCTGTATTGTGGACTAAACAAAGGTGAATGGTTGGTTTAAGCATATTTTAATTAACCCAAGTTGCTGTCTAATAAAAGTGAATTGATATAATATTATAGGACTTAACGCATTGACAAAATCATTATTTTATAAATATATTTCTGTCAGATGTATAATAAGTATTATAACCTTTTTTAAAAGAATATTCTCCCAAGTAAATCAACCAAAAGTTAATTTTGCAGACTACCCGACTATGGATTTTTTGTGTCTCTCTGTACTTGACAAAAGCTGGATAAAGCAAGCTTCACGTCCAGTTCCGTAAGTTCATAGAGTGTTAACCGACCATTGTGATACAAAAAATATTACAAGTATAACTATCAAATTTTATTTATCAACAAAATCCGTTATAATTAGAAATCATGTTTTTGGCAATGCTCTGCGTTGCGGGACGCAGAGCGTCCCTGAATACATTCCCAACGAAGACGTTGGGAACGAGAGTAACGAGAGAATGGGCATCTTTCAAAAGCAGCTGGCAGCGAGTAGGTCGGGTTAGATTATTGAGCAAAGCAAAATAACGTAACCCGACATTTTTCATAATACAGTTCCGATTACGCTTTGCTTAATCAGACCTACATAAACTTAAGATTAGTTAGAAATTTGGTAGTCCTCCAATATGTAGTGTTAAACCTGATTAGGTATTTGAAAATTAACATGTTTTTTGGAGTCATCACTACTTTTTGGAGGACTACCAGAAATTTAATACTCAACAGACAAAGCAATACTTGCCCAATTATATGTTGCCATAGCACCTATGGAAATTTCTACTTCCTTTATCTTGTCAAAAGCTGACATATTCCACTCATTATTTTCTAAGCCACTCCATTTGGCATTGTTATGGTATCTATACTCACCTTGGTATTTCAGTTTTCCTTCTTCAATCACGAAATAACCATAAATATCAATTTTATGTCGTGCAAGGCTTGCGGTATGTTTCTGGTTATCAAGTGAGAGATAGCCATTGTTATAGCCACCGCTTGATTTTTGAAATTCAAAGTGATGAACAATGTTGCCACCTTCATCTTTAAAATCCAGATTAATGTATCCTGCATCTGTTGCCCAAGAACCAAGCCACATAAAACTATCATTCTTATGTGCTTGTTTTTCATCTAGTTGATAATTTTGTTGGGTAAGCAAACCTAAATCAACAACCATTCTATTTTTGAATGGCAATGTTGTTTTCATAGTAGCCCATTCATGTTTTTTTGCACTAACATATTCAAAACCATCGTTAGGAAAACTTGTCTTCATAGCAGCCCACCATTTACTTCCTGTTGGGTCATCTGCTGAAACAACACCAATTTTTCTTACTTCTGGAACAACTTCACCATTATTCTGACAATTAGGCCAAGCAATCCCTTCCACATCATCATAATCAGTAGCGATTTCAGTTTCCGCCGTGATTTGACAGGTTTCCACATCTATTACGCCAAGAGGTAAGTTATTTTTACCATGTAAACCAAATATTAAGGTATCATCAGGCAAGGTATCTAAAGCCTCAATTTCTAACGATTGAGTTAGTTCTTCGCAAACGGTGGTGACAGTATTTCCATCATAAGCTAATAACTTCACTCCGGCATCTGGGTTATTTCGTACATTTTCTACCCCAAATAACATAGTTCCGGCTGTATTCCACGTTAAGTCTTCAACTTCACCTGAATATGCAGTAACCAAACTAGCTTTTCCAGTGATGGTGTCAATAGTGACAAGTCCATCACCAGTTGCCCAACCCCATAAAGTACCATCAGGATGGAATGATAAACCATCAATTTCTTTTTTGCCAGTAGAACCAATTTCAGTCAATTGACCGGTAGTTTTATCAACATTGTAGAGATAACCTTGCTTTTTGGTATCTTTTCCAGAAGCCGCAAATAATTTACCTGTTTGTGGATGAATATCAAGAGCTTCAATGTCATGAGCTTTTTTCATTTCACCGAGTGCTTTAACTTCAAATGTTTCTGGGGAAATGGTTAGGAATTGGCTGTTGTTTAAGCCTTGGTCGTGGACGGCGTATAGTTGGCAAGTTGTTGGTGTTGTTTGTTGAAAAACAAAAGAAGTTATTTCAACTTTTGTGTTAACTCCACCAGTACAATCACCAAAGGCTATTCTGTTTGCCGAGACATCGTATGGTTTGTCAGTGCTAACACCTGAATCTATTAACTCTCCATCGACAAATACACTATATTCTCCCGTTTTTGGGTTTCCAGATAACTGGTAATTTCTAAATACAGTATTATCACCAATTACTTTTGATTTTTTGTGATAAGCTTGGAGTTCAGTGAGACCTATTCCTAAGATCATAATATGCTTAGAAGTTCCTACTACAGCACAGAATCCGTTTACATTATCATAATTATGTTGAATAACTCGTTTTTCTTCAATTACGCGAGCACGAAACTTTAAAGTAAATGGCAATGATTCGTTAACCACATCAGTTAATAGATAGGTAGTGTGTCCTTGCCCCTGAAATCCAACATTCATACTATTGAGAAGCAAAGTTCCATTATTCACGGAAAAGATATCAGTCTCTACAGCAGAAGTTCCAAAGCGTTTATATTGCCAACCTTGAGAACTTGGCAGCGTTGTCAAATCCAAAAAAACATCTGCACTATCAGCATTCCCATCAGCCCAAGTACCAGACCCCATCGCCATTAAACCCACGACAAGAACATCACGCCACCAAGCAAGATTTTTACACCCAACTTGACCTTTTTTAAAATTTGCACTATCCTGTTCAACAGAAGTGCGTTTTGGTTGTCGGTTCATTAGTTTATCTCCTAAATTTCGACATTAAAAAAAACGATGGACTTGATTGGATTCACTTTGCACGGTTCTTCCACTCAAAATCCACCAAACGGTTTAACTATCTTAAGCTGGCATCTTAAAAATAGCACTTCTCCTTCCATCAGCCATTCTCCACTTGAACCAGAGAAATAATTCAAACTTCGCTTAAAATATTAGCTGACGTTTTTCTGCCCTTTAAAATAACCAGAGACAAAATTCAATCACTACATATATAGACCTACTTAAACATAAAATGTCAGGGTAAATTAACAAAATAATTAAAAAGCCATGTTAATAAAGGAAATTTAATTATTTTTGTCAATATATAATCCCTATTTCTGTTATCATTAAGAGCCATTAACAATTAAGAAATTTGACTCTTAACTTGATATACGAAAGAATCTCAATAAATTGACAAAATTGTTTAAAACAAGCAAACTAATTTTTAATTTCTGTTATCATGAAAACCATTAACAACAAGAAAAAATTTGTCTCGTTCCAACGCACCAGCGTTGGAATGCAGGATACACCGCACTAGCGGTGCGTATATATAAAAAAATACATGGGCAAATTAATGTACAAGATTGTATAGTGAATCAGAAAATTAATATACTAATTTCTTCGCACCGCTAGTGCGGTGTATCTGCATTCCAACGCTGGTGCGTAGGAACGAGAAACAACAAGAAAAATTGGCTCTTTGGTAATTTGCGTTGAATATAATATATTGATTATAAAGCATATAATTTTCTATCTGAAGTATCCAAAAATATGCGTTGGAACAAATGTCCAACATTAATGATACCAAAGCAACGTCTTTT
>JAUCGL010000046.1 GCA_030378105.1 Candidatus Halobeggiatoa sp. HSG11
AGTGCGGAATCGCCCGATGAGACCGGACGTGTCGGGGCAATTATAACCGGTTTCGCTGAAAAATTGATTAGTCAACGGGACATGGACGTTCCGGGGACATCATGAAATTTCTGCGAAACTCATCAATTATTAATTTATATATAAATCATATTTATGGAATTCTGTAATTCCCGTGAAAACGGGAATCTATGACTTTTTTAAGACACTGGATTCCCACTTTCGTGGGAATGACAGTTAATTAATTTATATTGTAATAACTATATGATTTTAATATAATTCATATTTTATTATATCTGTCAATGCGTAAGTCCTAATAGATTACATTAATACAAAATAAATAATTGATATAGTGCTGGCCTATATATCAATTTTGGTAATAAATTATCCTTCCATTGTAAAAATTTAATATTTTTGTTTATTGAAAATAAGTAAGCATTAGCTGCTACCAACAGTAATGCTAAATACATTATTACTCGACTATCAAGTTTTCAAAAATTGTATGACACAGAGCATCAAGGCAGGCATTCCCAACCGGAGGTCTCATTATCTTGTCGTAGGGGCAATCCTTTATGGTTGCCCTTAACGTAAATGACAGTGATATTACTTAACTCTTGGACTCGGATCAGTCAATAACATAGCTGGTTCAGTAAAAGGAGCTAAACGTTCTAAAAAGTTTAATACTTCTAATATAACAGAACCTTTAAAAAATCTGGTAGCTGGAAAATCCATCCAAATTTGGTCAGCATAACTATATATTTTATAAGGAGTATCACCAATACCATCTGCATTACGATCAAAACCAACATAATCATCCCAATAATTATCTTGCCAAACATTACGTTTTGCTGTAGTTGCTCCTTGAACTGCAACTTGATTATGGTTGCCAATAAATTGATTATTCTTTAAAATATTACCATGCCAATCATTATGAAATAAAACCCCAATATCGTTATAGGCAATCTTATTATTATCAAAAATATTCGTAGTATCAGGTTGATATGGTGAAAGGTCTGAATAAATACCGGTAGCACAGTAAATGATTTGATTATTTTCTACCGTAACTCCACTAGTTTCCTTAAAACCTATGCCCATACCTATAGTTCCCATGGAATTGGAAATTGTGTTTCCACGTAATTCTACATCATCGCTATACATCAGGAAAATACCAGTTGAATTTTTATCATAACGATTATTTTCTACTCGATTAAATTGACTATACATAAAATGTAGTGCATAACGACCTCCAATTGAAACATTATCAGCTATCAAATTATTTTTAGAGTACCATACAACACTATCACGAGAGTTAGTTATTTGATTTTTAACAATTTTATTATTCATGCTATACCACAATCGAATAGCATCACCACGCATTCCCAACGATGAATCTTTAGAACTTATTTTATTGCGGCGTACAATATTATTGTCAGATTGTTGTAAATCAACTCCAAACAAACAGTTATCAAGGATATTATCTTTAATTATGTTAAAATTACCACGTACTTGTACACAAGCATCTATTTGATTATGCGATTTTCCTGAATTGGTGATATGCAAGTTTCGCAATTGAGCTCCATCAGTGTCTAAATACACCACCGAATCTTTACCACCTCCATCAATAATAACCTCATTATTACCATCAATTGTTATCGGTATTTCAACACTTAAAGGTCCTGAATAAGTACCAGCAGGTATAATTAAAATATCATTAGGACTTGCCTCATCAAGTAAAGGTTGCAAAGACGGAAAAGCCCAAACTGATGAAATAAAAATACTCAAGCAGCTAACAAGTAAAAGTTTCATAGTTCCAATTTTTCCATCAACGGTAAAATTTCCTGTTTTAACACATCAACCGTTAACTGGCCAGTATGTTTATAACGCACAATCCCTTGTTTATCAATGATAAATGTTTCTGGAGTACCAGTTACTCCCCAATCCATTCCAATCTTGCCATCTTTGTCAAAAGCATTAGCAATAAATGGATTTCCAGTCTTGGTCAACACCTCTTTTGCCGCAATTTTAGTATCTTTATAATTCAGTCCATAAATAACATAACCACGTTTAGCTAGTTGCATCAACAATGGATGTTCATACTTACAAGTGGAACACCAAGAGGCCCATACATTAAACAATGAAACTTTGTTCTGGAAATCCTTGTCGCTTAAAGTTTTATCAGCATTCAATAGATGCGGTAAAGAAAAACTAGGAGCTGGTTTATCAATTCTTGTGGAACCAATATCACGAGGATTCAAACTCAAACCAACATATAAAAAACCACCCAAAATAATACAAATTATCAATGGGATAGAGTAACGTAACATATTATTCTCAAATTATAAATTAAGTGAATGAAAAATGAATAATAACTGAATGACTTTGTTTTGGAATTAAATTAACAATTAATAATTCACAGTTAACCATTCACAATTAAATAAGTTTTTGTTTAAGCAATTCATTAACTTGTTTAGGATTAGCTTTACCTTTGGAAGCTTTCATTACTTGTCCGACAAAAAAACCAAATACTTTTTCTTTACCGCCTCGGTATTCTTCCAATTGTTTAGGATTGTTATTGATAACCTCGTCAATTATCTTTTCGATAGCACCACTATCGGTAACTTGTTTTAAACCTTTTTTGTCAATAATAACATCAGCATCATCCCCACTATCCCACATAGCAGAAAATACTTTCTTCGCTATTTTACCAGAAATGGTGTTGTCAGAAATTCGTTGTAACATACCAGCAAGCTTTCCTGATTCAACTTTAGATTCAGTTATATCCAAATTATTTTTATTCAGAAATGCCGATAAATCTCCAATTACCCAGTTTGCACATAATTTAGCTTCACTACCAGATTTTTCAACAACTTGTTCAAAATAATCAGCTAATTCTCTACTACTAGTTAAAGAACTTGCATCATATGAAGACAAGTTATATTGATTGACAAAACGTTGAGTTTTAGCATCGGGCAATTCTGGTAAAGTAGTTGTTACTTGTTCTAAAAATTCTGGTTCAATAATTAATGGCAATAGGTCTGGGTCATGAAAATAGCGATAATCATTAGCTTCTTCTTTAGAACGCATTGAACGAGTTTCATTTTTATCCGAATCATACAAGCGAGTTTCTTGTACTACTTTGTTATCACTTTCCAACACATCAATTTGTCGTTCAATTTCAAGGTTTAATGCTCGTTCAACAAAACGAAAGGAATTCAAATTTTTTAATTCTGTCCGAGTACCAAGTTCTTGCTGACCTTTGGGGCGTAAAGAGATATTGGCATCACATCGAAATGAACCTTCTTGCATATTACCATCACAAATTTCTAAATAACGCACCAAAGAATGTATCTTTTTCATATAAGCAATAGCTTCTTTAGGCGAACGCATGTCTGGTTCGGAAACAATTTCTAATAACGGAGTACCTGCTCGATTAAGGTCAATTCCAGTTAGTCCCTGAAAGTCACCATGCGAGGATTTACCTGCGTCTTCTTCTAAATGAGCTCTGGTGATTCCAATAGTTTTCTCTTCGCCATCAACTTCAACTTGTACCTGTCCTTGTTTAACCACTGGCAATTCAAATTGGCTGATTTGATAACCTTTTGGCAAATCTGGATAAAAATAATTTTTACGAGCAAATACTGAACGTTGAGCAACTTCAGCTCCAATAGCTAGACCAAATTTCGCTGCCATTCGTACAGCTTCCGAATTAATTACTGGCAATACTCCCGGCATTCCTAAATCTACTGTACAAGCTTGAGTATTAGGTTCAGCACCATAAGCGGTTGCAGCTCCAGAAAAAATTTTACTTTTAGTGGCCAATTGAGCATGAATTTCTAAGCCAATAACTACTTCCCATGTCATAAAATTACCTATTTAAGTCAAATTATGTAACCAGATTCTAAACGAATTCTATATTATAACATGGAGAATTTTTGGTATAAAATTTACTTCTAAAAAAAATTTTCTTACTTATTTCACAGTTAATCTTAAAACTTGAATACTTGTGTATAACGATGAGTTGATTACGGAGGGGTCGGGATACTGCCATTAAGTTAAGGGCAATCATAAAGGATTACCCCTACGACAAGATTATGATTTGTAGGGGTTATTTCTTGTGATTACCCTAATCAATTTGCTTAACGCAAATGGCAGTGAGAGGCCGGTAGGTTATGGGAAAGTTATTTCAGTTCCATTTCTTAACGGCAGTGAACAAAAAATAACATTAGTTAAATTAGGTAAGTAAATTAACCACCATATCTCGTTCTTGTTCAAGTTCTTGTTGAGTTGCTAACATTTTTGCTCGACTAAAATCACTTATTTCTAAATCTTGCACAATAGAAAATTCGCCATCCTTAATAGTAACTGGGAAAGAATAAATTAAACCTTCCGTTATACCGTAACTACCATCACTCATTAAAGAAGCACTTACCCATTCGTCAGTCCCGACTACCCAATCTCGCATATGAGTTATAATTGCGTGAGCAGCAGAAGCAGCACTTGATTTACCTCTTGCTTTAATTATCATAGCCCCACGTTGTTGTATTGTAGGGATAAAATCATCAGTAATCCAACTTTGGTCCACCATAGTTATAGCTTGAGTACCATTAATAATGGCATGATTTATGTCTGGATATTGAGTTGCCGAATGATTACCCCATACCGCAACTTTATGTATACTACCAACATCAACTCCAGTCTTAGCTGCCAACTGTGCCACTGCTCGATTATGGTCAAGTCGAGTCATGGCAGTAAAATTTTTGGGGTCTAAATCTGGTGCTGAGTGCATAGCAATATAGGCATTAGTATTAGCTGGATTACCTACTGCTAATATTTTAACGTTCCGATTGGCATATTCATTTAAAGCCTTTCCTTGAACCTTAAAAGTTTCAGCATTGGTTTTGAGCAAATCACTTCTTTCCATACCCGGGCCTCTTGGTGTTGCCCCAACCAATAATGCGTAATCAATGTCAGTAAACGCAATATTAGCATCATCTGTCATAACGATACCTTGCAATAATGGATAGGCACAATCATCAAGCTCCATGACCACACCTTTTAAAGCTTCCATTGCATTAGGTACTTCCAGTAGATGCAAAATAATTGGTTGTTCAGGTCCCAACATTTCTCCGGCTGCAATACGAAATACCAAAGAATATGCTATTTGTCCGGCACTTCCTGTTACAGCAATACGTACAGGTGATTTTGTCATATTTTATTCCTTAAAATTTTACAAGTAGAAATATTTTACATCATTTTTTATAAATTTTCTTGGATTTATATATTGACAAAGCATAAATTCTGAAGTAGAATAGCTGTTTCAATTTCGGGGTATAGCGCAGCCTGGTAGCGCAACTGCTTTGGGAGCAGTGGGTCGGGAGTTCAAATCTCTCTACCCCGACCAATTTTTTTAAGCGTTCGTAGCTCATCTGGATAGAGCATCGGCCTTCTATTTATCAAGTGGACCCATAACGGAAAACTGGAACTGTTATGGTGGATGATGCTATATCGGTGAAACCTGTTAAATGGCAATGCCGAGGAAACCTTAAGGATAGCAAAGGGACTTTATTATAATATAAAGTAGGTAGTTATTCTTGTTTTAAGTTAAAGCAGGGGTTCCGTAGAGGCCATACGCATCATACCTGAGATGGTAAAGACATGGTCCAGACCGCAAACAAGATTTCTTGGTAACGAAAGTTATAGTGGTATGAAGCCGAGGGTAGCAGGTTCGAGTCCTGCCGAGCGCAATTATGGTGAACGTAGCTCAGTTGGTAGAGCCCCGGATTGTGATTCCGG
Organism: Candidatus Halobeggiatoa sp. HSG11; assembly: GCA_030378105.1. Lineage (GTDB taxonomy): Bacteria > Pseudomonadota > Gammaproteobacteria > Beggiatoales > Beggiatoaceae > DRQV01. The sequence continues at coordinate 5,791 of JAUCGL010000046.1, forward strand.
TGGTCGTGGGTTCAAGCCCCATCGTTCACCCCATCTTTATTTCCTTTCTTAAGTTTTATTTCTCTCCTTAAATCATATTCCATTTTTTAATTTATTATGGAAATACTATTTTTACTGATTCCAATTTCTTTATTATTAATCGGCTTAATTGTTTTGGCTTTTTTGTGGGCTATTAAATCAGGACAGTTTGATGATTTAGAAGGTCCGGCTCATATTATTTTAATGGATGATGATGATTTGCATACTAAAAAATAATTAAGTTTTATATTAACTTTGGTTATCAATTAAAATAACCAAAGATGGTGTTATACAACATAACCAGATTTTATCCTCAGATAGATGTTACTATAGCATACCTGCATACAATTTGTATGGACTACCTAATTCATGATTTCCAGTCAGGTCTTTCAAATCTCTTAACAAGGCATTAGGTTCTGTTGATATTTAGCTAAAACACTTGATTTATCAAAATGTTACAAAAATTATTGTAATTTCACTAAAACCGTTGTCCAGTAAAGGTTTAAGATGATTATAAAAATGAAATGTCAACAGAACCTAGAGTTTTAATAAACATGCTATTCAAATTATTATTTTAATAAGCTTTGTTTTATATAATTTTCAATGTTTTATACTAATTTGATTTTTCCCAGTTTCCAATCTGAATTAAAAATGATATAATTCAAAGCTTCATATAAGTTAAAGTTTTAGATAAATGCAATTATTTGCTTTTGGCCTTAATCATAATACTGCTCCTATTTCTGTACGTGAACAAGTAAATTTTTCACCTGAACGACTTAAACATGCGTTACACGACATTATTGAACGTGAATTAACAACAGAAATTGTAATAATATCAACCTGTAATCGTACTGAATTATATTGTGTAGTTGAACCTGACATTGATAATATACCTCACAAAATCAATAATTGGTTAAGTCATTACCATAATATACCTAGCCAACTCTTACAAACTCATTTGTATATCCATGAGAAGGAAGATACAGTACGTCATTTACTGCGTGTAGCTTGTGGACTTGATTCTATGGTGCTTGGTGAACCACAAATATTAGGGCAAATTAAATCAGCATACAACACAGCTAAAGAAGCTAAAACCACTAAACGCTTATTAAACAAACTGTTTGAATATGCTTTTTCCGTTGCTAAACAAGTGCGTACTGATACTGCAATTGGTTCTAGCCCGGTTTCAGTTGCATTTGCAGCAGTACGTTTAGCTCAACAAATTTTTGGCAGTTTACAACCAAATACAGCCTTGCTTATTGGGGCTGGAGAAACAATTGAATTAGCTGCTCGCCATTTACACGAAAATCAATTGGGCAGAATGATTGTTGCTAACCGTACTTTAGAACGAGCTCGTCAATTAGCTAAAGAATTTGCTGGTTATGCCATAACTTTAGAAGAAATACCAGTCCATCTTGCCGAAGTTGATGTGGTTATTGCTTCAACTGCAAGCCAAACTCATGTTTTAACAAAAGCTGAAGTTGAACAAGCGATTAAAATTCGTAAACATAGGCCAATGTTTATGGTAGATATTGCAGTTCCACGTGATATTGAACCTTCAGTGGGAGAATTGGAAGATATATATCTATATAGTGTTGACGATCTTAACGAAGTGATCCAAGATAATTTACGTTCTCGTGAGCAAGAAGCTCTTAAAGCCGAGGAAATTATTGATACTCAAGTGACCCATTTTATGAACTGGTGGCGTTCTTTGGATGTGGTGACAACTATCTGTGATTTACGTGAGCAGACTCAAGGACGTAAAAATACTATAGTAATCAAAGCAAAACGTATGCTTGATAACGGTAAGTCTCCTTATGAAGTTGTTGATTACCTTGCACATACTCTAACTAATACCATAATGCACTCACCTTGTTCTCAATTGCGTCAAGCTGGCTATGATGGTCAAAATGAATTGATAACTGCCGCCCAACAATTATTTCAATTGCCAGATGACAATTTAACATAAATCAATTTTAACTCCTTCAGAGTTGACAAATAACAGTACTAAACCCCGAAGGGGTGAAACGTGAATAGCCATAGGTGAAATCTATGGAAAACAGATATGAACCACCAACCCCAACGGGATTGAATATTACAGCTAAATTAATTCTTATGCCAAATATTTATTTTCGATTCATTAAAAAACATGAACATTGAGTATCTAGCAATCATTTCGGGAAATCCACTTTGTTCCATTCCCGAAACAACTGTCAACCGCTTTTGAAGGATGCCTGATATTACGCAAAAAACTATATTAATCAATATAGTATTCCATAGATTTTAGCTATGACTATTCAAGTTTAACCTCTATTAGGGTGTTACAAATCCTGAAAGAATTGAATGTGAATAGCCACCCATAAAATCGGTGGAATATAAAAGTGCAATAAATGGATTAATTTAATCTGAACTATTTAACTATGAACATGATATAATATCAAATCTTGAAAAGTTATACATTTTAAATATCATGCTAGTTGTTATATTACTATTAATTATATCATTTCCAGCAGTTGCGGCTCCTCAGCTAAATGCAATAGTTGACTCTAATAAAGTGATGTTGGGAGAAAGTTTTACTCTTACCATAGAATTATCCAATGCCAAGCCAATTGGAGAACCTGACTTGAGTGCATTGAAAGATAAATTCAGCATTTATAGCCCACAACGCTCCCATTCAACCAAAAGTATTAATGGCAAAGTTTCTAGTCAAATAGTTTGGCAATATTACCTTGAGACACAGGTAACTGGAACTTTATTGATCCCCGCATTAAAATTAAAAACTGATGTCGGTTATTTACAAACTAAACCGATAAAGATGACAGTTACATCTAATCCAACTAAACGTAGTGATAACATAAGATTAGAAACGGTTGTTTCTAACTCTAATCCTTATTTACATGAACCAATTATTTATACATTACGCCTGTATCATAAAGGTGAATTGCAAGATTTAGAACCAATTCCACCTAGTAATGACGTTATGATGGAGCAATTACAAAATAAAATAATTTCACAACGTAAAATTGTTAATGGTCAACAAGTTATAATCGCACAAATGACTTATCTATTGACTCCTTTGCGTAGTGGTAAGTTGAGACTAAATGCTGGTAGAATGAAAGGATTAAAGCAAGATAATAACCGTAGTGGTAGTTTTTTTAGTTTTAATAATTATCGTCAAATAACAATTAACAGTTCTCCCGTTACTTTGGAAGTTAAATCTCCGGCAACTCCCCAACCTTGGTTACCATTACAAAATTTAAAACTTTCTCAAAATTGGGAAAGTGATATTGCTAAATCAGTTACAGTTGGCACTCCTTTGGTGCTTACTCTAAAGTTAATCGCAGAAGGAATGGGAGGTCAAGCACCGCCTAAATTAGAAAACTTTTTTCAAAATACAGCAGATTTTAAAGTGCGTAGTCCTAAACCGGAAATTGAACGTACTTTTTTACAGGATAGAAAAATTCCAGCTAGTACAATAACCAGTAGTTTTAGTATTATTCCAACCAATATTGGAGATTTGGAATTACCAGCTATTCGTATACCTTGGTGGAATTTGCAAACTAAACAATTGGCTTGGGTAGAACTGCCGGCTCAAACTATTAAAGTTATAGCTAGTAAAAATAATATATCAACTAATGAAGTTCCAACTAAAATAGTTCAACAACATATAGTTGTGCAACAATTGGCATTTACTAATACTCAATATATTTGTTTGATTTTTTCCATATTTGTGTTATTAATAGCTCTTTGGCAGTCTTGGTATAGTCGTCATCATGTTACTATTCCTAAAATAAAGATAGGTATGAGTAATAGCAATTTTAAAAGACGCTTAATGAAATTAGAAGAACTAACTGAAATAAGAGCATTAATTCAAGAATATGTCCATTTACGTTGGCAAATTCCAAAAAATAGTTCTTTACAAACTATTGCTAATCACTTACCTATGAGTCATGAACTAACCAAATTATTCAATGAATTAAATGCAGCAATGTATGGTAAACAAGATTTTAACCTGTTGAATTGGAAACAACATTGTATTGATTTATTTTTGCAAGTTAAAGCCGAAAAAGCTTCTCAACCAGAAAAAATTATTTTTAATCCATTAAACCCAGTTTGATTTTTGTACATAAGAATCAAGTGAAAAGTGAAAAACTAAAAATGAAAAATTCTTTTAAATAGTTATAAATAATTCTACAATAATATTTTTCACTATTCACTTTTAATTTTTCACTTAAATAATGAGGAATAAAGCAATGAAAAAGTTTTTTAAAAAAGCTGTTAATAAACCCAAAAATATTTTATCTTCACAAGATACATCTGAATCTGAAAGCTCAACAGCTACTATTGAAGAGCCAATCCAAGCTAAACCTAAACCAATTCAAAATGAAGTTAAACTAACCCAAACTAAATCTAAGCCAGTTGAAATAAAAGCTAAACCAATTCAGCCTAAACTTAAATCAGTTCAAAAAGCTCCAGTATCAGTTAAATCTGAACCTATTAAAGCTGTTAAACCTATTCAAACAGTGACTACTGAATCAGTTGAAAAAGTTTCCTCAACTGATACAAAAAAGCCAGAAATTCAAACTAGCAAACCAGTTGAACAACCTCCAAAAAGTCATTTTGCATTACCAAATTGTCCCGATTGGGAAGGAGATTTTTCTGAATATATAGATGGAGTTCCAAATATTTCTGGTTCTGAAAAAGTTATGTTGGATACTCTTAAGAATGCCAGTTCAAAACCAGTATTTTTACCAGACAGCGGAATAGATTTTGGAAATATACGTGGTGCTTGTGCTATTGCTTTACATATGCATCAACCTTTAATCCCGGCTGGAGGTGGTGATTTACAAAATGCTGAAATTATCAGCAACCTAAAATATATGTGGGATAATCAATATATTGGTGATAATCACAATGCCCCAGCATTTCATTGGTGCTATAAGCGTATAGGTGAATTTATCCCACAGTTAATGAATGAAGGCAAACAACCTCGAGTGATGTTGGAGTATTCGGGAGCATTATTACACGGATTGCGTCAAATGGAATTGCATGACGTACTTGATAATTTAAAAACCATAACCTTAGATCAAAATTATCGCCGGGCTGTGGAATGGCTTGGTTGCCCTTGGGGACATGCAGTGGCTCCGTCAACTCCAGTGCAAGATTATCGTTTGCATGTTTTGGCTTGGCAACATCACTTTGCAGCTATTTTTGGTTTAGAAGCCTTAAGCCGAGTTCGAGGATTTTCACCTTCTGAAATGGCTTTGCCTAATCATCCTGATGTAGCTTATGAATTTGTTAAAACTTTGAAAGATTGTGGTTACCAATGGGTTTTGGTGCAAGAACATACAGTAGAAAATTCAGCCAATGGGCAGAATCCAGAACGACCTCATATTCCACATCGTTTAACTTGTACTAATTCTCATGGTGAAACTTGTAGCATTATTGCAATTATTAAAACCCAAGGTAGTGATACCAAATTAGTAGCTCAAATGCAGCCTTATTATGAAGCTAAAAATCAATATCGCTGTAATTTAGCTGGCAAGTCAATTCCTCCATTGGTAACTCAAATCGCTGATGGTGAAAATGGTGGAGTGATGATGAATGAATTTCCAAATAAGTTTTTTGAAGTTTCTAATGATGGTTTTGGTTCAGATACTCCATTAATGAATGCCACTGAATATCTTGAACATTTATTCGCAATGGGTATTAAAGAAGAAGATTTTCCAGTTGTTCAACCAGTTATGCAGAAAAAAATCTGGGAACATTTTCAACCCGGAGATGGCCCTGAAAAATTAGCTCAGGTTATTAAAGAAATTCAGCAAACTGATCATCAATTTCATATGGAAGGTGGAAGCTGGACTAACAATATATCTTGGGTAGATGGCTATGATAATGTTATTGGCCCAATGGAAAAAGTTAGCTCAATGTTTAATGAAAAAGCTCTTAAGCCTCAAATCCCAACTAATGAACATCGGTATCGCAATGCTTTGTTCCATTTAATGACTTCACAAACTAGTTGTTATCGCTATTGGGGACAAGGACTTTGGACTGATTATGGGCAAGAAATTTGCCGTAGAGCTAACGATATATTAACTTATGATTTTTAAATATTAATTGTGAATGATTAATGGTCAATAAAAATCATTTTTCATTCACTTATTCATCATTAAATTAAGAACTACTATAAATTTACGAATTTTTGGCATCCTTCATATTTTATAAAAATTAGTGAACAGTTGTTTCGGGAATGGAGTGAAACAGATTTTCCGAAACGATTGCTTAATTTGGATTTCGGGAAATCCACTTCATTTCATTCCCGAAATAACTGTCAAGAACTACTATAAATCTACGAATTTTGCAAAGTAAATTGATTTGACAATTTAGCAAATTCAGTAAGAGTCAAAGTTTCTCCTCTAACTTGAGGATCAATTCCAACTTTCTGTATAATTTCAACATTAAGAATATTTTTTAAATTATTGCGTAATGTTTTGCGACGTTTAGAAAATATTGCAGTCACAATTTGCTTAAAATGCAGATGATTGAAAATATCTACTGGTGGAGTTGAATGAGGTATTAATTGCACAATGCTTGATTGCACCTTTGGAGGTGGCCAAAAAGATTCTGGTTTAACATCAAATAATTTATAGATTTGATAGTGATATTGTAAAATTACCGATAAACGTCCATAGTCAGAAGTAGCTGGAACGGCAATTAAACGTTCAACAACTTCCTTTTGTAACATGAATGTCATATCTTGAACAATATGTGCATAATCCAATAGATAAAATAATAATTGAGTGGAAATATTATAAGGTAAATTACCAATTATTCTTAATGGAACCGGTTGCAACTGTTTAAAATCAAATTGTAGAACATCTTTATTATGGATAAATAATTGGTTAGAAGAATTAAATTTTTCTATAAGAATTTTAACTAAATCTTTATCCAATTCGATTATGTCTAATTGACAATTATATTTAAGTAAATATTTTGTTAATGCTCCCTTACCCGGCCCTATTTCAACTATATGTTGGTCATGAAAAGGAGATATAACATTTACAATACTTTGAATAATTTGATCATCTTGTAAAAAATGTTGACCAAACCGTTTACGAGGCGAATGAGGAGTCATAATATAAAAAGGGATAATCCTGAAAGACTATCCCTTCTATAATTTTAAGCTAAAGCTATCAAGTAAAATTACTCAGCAGCTTTTTCTTCAGCTTTATCAGCAGCCTTTTCTTCTTTATCAGCAGCTTTTACTTCTTTATCAGCAGCTTTTTCTTCTGCTTTTTCAGCAGGACATGTAACAACTGGTTCAACACCTTCAGCAGATGGTACACATTCAGCAGGAGCAGCTTCTTCAGCAGCAGGAGCAGCAGCTTCTTCAGTAGCAGGAGTAGCTTCACCTTCAGCAGCAACAGGAGCAGCACACGGATTAGCAGCAGCCTCATCAGCAGCAATAGCATTAGCACTTAAAAAAGCAATAGATGCAGCAAATAAAACACTTAAAAATTTAGTCATTATTTTCATTCCTCAATTAAACATTAAATTATTATTAAAACATTTATACATAACTCAGAAATTTAAACTATATTTACGTTTAACATAACTGAGAATTAACATTTTACAAGCTAACTATATTTAAAGTCAAGCCTTAAATTTAATTTTTTATTTTGGAAATATACTAAAGTATTTTTAGATAAAAATAATCACAAACATTTAAATTCAGTAACTTCAACTACCCAAGCTTTTCCTTCTCCAAGGTCTAATTGTTTTAAATTACCAATAACCTCAATATTTTCAGGACATTGAACTTCATCTTTAGTATGTAGGATAATTTTAGTATCACCAACATTCATATAATCTTGTATACCCTCACCTCCAGTAAAACTAGGGTCTGCCGTTGAAAAATATTCTGGTACATCGAACATTTCTACTCTAGGTCCTGAAGCTTTAACTGTCTTATCCTTACAGCCTTCTAAAGTAGCAGCATCTGTAGCAGCACATTCACCTGCAAAGACTGATATTGTCATTATGGCATACAACAATCCAAAAATTAACGCTTGAAATAAAAATTTCATTTTTCCCCCAAAATTCTAAATTTCCAATAATGTATATTAAGTATTAAGTAATTGTTCCTAATGTCGATTAAGTGTATCATAAATTACGTCTTCAAAAAATTACCAGTCTAAAAAATTGTTTAATAAAGTTAAACCCATATGCTGACTTTTTTCAGGATGAAATTGTACAGCAAATACATTGTCTTGTGCTATAACTGAAACAAAATCAAGATTACCATAAGAAGTAGTCCCTGTTATAACAGAATTGTTGATTGGCTCAACATAATAACTGTGAACAAAATAAAATCTACTTTCACTTGGTATGTTAGTCCATAATGGATGATTTTGGGTTTGCTGGACCTGATTCCAACCCATGTGAGGAATTTTGAGATGCTCATTGTTGTTTAAATCAAGTGATTTAGCAAAATTACGCACCGTACCAGCAATCCAATTAAAACCTGTTATTCCACCATTTTCTTCACTACCAGTCAATAAAGTTTGTAATCCTAAACAAATACCTAAAAATGGTTTTTCATTGTCAAGAGCTTGTTTAATCGCATCAGAAATTCCAGTTTGTTCAAGTAAACTCATACAATTGCCTATTGCTCCTTGGCCCGGAAAAACAATTTTATCTGCACCAAGAATAACTTCAGCTTTATTGCTAACAATAACTTGCCATTCATTGCCAGCAACATGTTCTAAAGCTTTACTAACAGAACGTAAATTACTCATACCGTAATCAATAACGGCAACAGTTTTCATGTTATATTACCTTTTATCTTAAAAGTATTTGGTCAATCCGTAGATTTATCTTTATTTTCTATCGGTTTTAAACTAGTTATATTTTCAGAAGTTTTATCTTCTTGTTTCAGTAAAGGTTCTGTTGGTAATGGTTGGGTCTGAATTTCTTCAGTAGATTTATCACTTGTCAATTCTAAATCATCTGTATTTTCAGATATTTTATCTTCATGCTCCGTTACTGTTGATAATGGTTGAGAATGTTGATTTTGACGCTGAATTTCAGCAGCAATAAAATCCTTAATTTTACCCTTTCTACAATAAAGCATTGGTATCTCTACTCCAAACATCATTCGATAAGTGGATGAAAATGGTAGAATCGGAATAGAGATAATTACAGCACAGGCAATAATTAATCCAGCTATCTTAAAAATTGCTAATTCATTAGGTTCTTCTGGTAAACTAAAAATTTCTAATAAATTTAATTCTGCTAAAATCATCAATATTTCTGGATAAAAAGATTGAACATTATAGGCAAATAAAGCACTTGTACAAGCAATTCCAATTAAAATAAAATCGGCGAATAGACGAATAATAAACCATGCTAAATAAATACCTATAAAAACTAAACCAGCTATAACAATTGGTGAATCCATTCCGTTTTCCTAAAAAAAATTAAATATGTCAAATTTTATTGTTCCAGTTCATTTAGAATTATATTTTTCTAAAATTTTTACTTTAATATTAATTATATTACACAATGGAACATTTTTGTTATTATTATTCTTAATATTGCCTTTTTTTATCAAAATATTTATTAGTTTATTGATTATTATAAGTGCATTATACACAACTCGCAAACATTTATTATATATTAATCATCCTTTATATGGATGTATATTATACTATGATGAAAGATTAAATTGTATCAAAGTTCAATTAAAATCAGGTAAAGAAGTTAATATTGTTCATAATAATTATAATTATCCGCATTTAGTTATCTTGAAAATAGATGGATATTTTGATAGACTAATTATTTTTAAAGATTCCTTGGATATAGAAACTTTTCGATATTTGCGAGTATATTTACGGCATACCAAAAATTTGTACTAATTTAAAATTACAAATTAATGGTTGGCAATCTATAAATTAACAATTCTGAAATAATATTTCTGAAATTACCTTAAAATACTATGGAGATTTTTATGAATCTAGCTATAAAAACACTAGGTTGTTCCTTACTTTTTGTTATGACTTCAGTTATGGCCAGTGAATCTGGATTATTAATCGGTTTACGTCATGGCTCTAATTATAATTTAGCAGCCGATACGATAGATGAAAATACTCTTGGAGGAGTATATGAACCATCATCTTATCGTACTTTTTTATTACAAGCTGAAAATGGTCGGATTGAATTAATAGCTGAACGGACTAGTCTATTACTACCGCGTGATGATGGTTTTTGGCGAATTGATGTTAAACATAGTAACTATAATAATTTTAATGAAGATTTTATTTGGATTAACCCAGCTCCAGATTCCGATTCTTTACCTGATCCATTTTTAGCAGAACAAGAAGGCACAAAAGCTTTTGATATTTCCATGTTAGTTTCTAAACGAGGAATTAACTCTGAGGTGGGTGAATATTGTAGTGGTTATATATCACGAGATATTTTGTATGTCGGAACAGATTATCTATCAGCCGGTTATACTCGCAATGAGTCTTGTGATAGTTTTGATATGGATGGGGGGATGGAAAGTGCTTTACAGGTATTATCCTTAAAAGGGCTTGAATCGGTGACAATAGATACTTTATTGGATGCTAACACTAACAAAACTTTTGCTGATACTGTAGCTAAGAACAAAAGTGATGAATTAGGTGATGTAAGTGGTGGTATCATGCGTAGTCAAGGCCAATGGATTCTTAAAGGACATTTACCAGTACCTGATGAAGTTAAATATAAAAATTTCATGGTTCCGGCGAAACTTCCTAATAAAATAAGTACCGAAATTATTTATCCTGACTGGAAAACTATCAAGCAACATGTGCCAAATGCTATTGATGCTTTAACAGCACCAAATAAAGAATTTCTAATAGTTTTTACTGATTCAGGCGAAATGTTAGCTTTTAATCTTAAAGGAGATAAAATAAGTCAGCAACCAGCATTACATATTTTATTTAAAAAACCGGTGGCTTTGGTTATGTCTCGTTGGGCAGAAGGCCAATATGTATCAAACTGGATGCAAGAAATCCAAAATTTAGGTCCCGATCCAAAACAAAGCTGGTTTACAACTGCTGATATTCCTAGTAAGAAAAAACCTTCTAAGACTACTGGAGTAGTTATTGCTGATAATTTAAATGTTAATCAGGGTATTGGACAACATTCTAAACCAGTAGCTAAAATTAAAAAAGGTGATAAGATAAATGTATTGGATGTTTTAGGCCAATGGTATAAAGTAAAGTTGGTTAATAATACAATAGGTTATGCTCATAGTGAACATATAAAAATCTTACCTCAACTACCTTATGTTAATCAAGCATGTCCAATTGATAATTGTAATTATGGTAAATGGCAATTAAATAAATCTGCTATCCTTTATTCAGACCCATCATTTCAATCTGATGCAATAACAACTTTAGCCGCTAAACAATCCATCCAAGCTTTATATGGCGAAATCCATACTTCCCAGTTTGGTGAAATTGAGGTGAATAAAAATGATGTTAAAGATGATAACTTAACTTTAAAAAAAGGAGATAAGTTATTTGATTTAGCAGCAATAAGTTTAGGTGTACACACTGTATGGTTTAATGGTGTTATCTATCAATTGAATAATGGTTGGAATACTAATGTTGTTAGTGAGAGTGATGTTTGGGGTAAACCAGTAACTAAACGTTTATCAGATTGGTGGGTTAAAGTCGAAATTCCAGAAAAAAGCCTCAGTGGTTGGATCGCTAATCCAGATGCTGAAGGTATGGTTAAGTAGTTTGGCTTAACATAAATGCTAGATTTTTAATATTTTGATTAACTGTATTTAATTTTGGTAGTCCTGCAATATGTAGTTGTTAAACCTGCTAGATTTTTTGGAAGGACTACCATTATTCCCTGACACGTCCGGTCTCCTCATGTATTTTACTCCCAAACAAAGTTTGGGAATAATTTTAAAATTTAATTACAATCAAAAGGAAGTATTTGATAGTGTTCCTTAATAGGCATCTTAAGGTTAAAGGGTAAATATTTCCCATTAGGCTCACGGACTTTATGAGGTTTATCTAGGGGAGTGTCTTTTTCTATTCTACAAATAACATTACCATGTATAAAATCGTTATGATGCTGTGGTCTACGACGTGATATGCCAAATTCGTCGAAAAGAGGTGAATCTAAAAATTCATCATGTAGTACACCGTATTCACAAGTTGCTGGCTTAGTACAATCTATACTTTCAACATCGTCAAAAATATCATATTCAGCAAATTCATTTAACATCCAATTTCGAGCAATACTTTCTAGTCCATTAGAATCTCCATACCCACCACCAACATTTGCATGAGCACCAGAAAACCATACTTCTTTAAGGGTTTGCTCAGAAGAAACTTTATTAGGATCAAACCGTAAAAGTCTAAAATCATAACGTTGTTCATCTAATGATAAGGCATGGAAACCTTTTTTAGCATATAGGCTAGTACGATGATCATCAGGAAAATCATCACGTTTTATCCCAAGTGCAGGTACAGTATCAAATACACCAATTGCGGTAACTACAACTTTTTTCTCAACCATTTTATTTTTGAATTTTTCTTCAATGTTCTTCCTTAAACGTTTTTCAAAATCCATTCTACCATCATTGGTATCATTATAAACTTCAAATAATGAATCAATCTCATCTTCTAATTTATCAGCATCAATTTTATTAATATCCAATAAATTGCTAAACTCAATTAAACCATTTAGTGATCTAGAACTGTATGCTCCACGACTAAATCCAAAGATAAAAATTTTATCTCCTTCCTTATAATTTTCTACCAAAAGCTTATAGGCTAAACAAATATTTTCATTTAAGCCTTCACCCATAGTTCCGCCTCTTATTTGGTCGTACCAATGAGTCCCAACTCCTTGTATATAAAAAGGAATTATTGCAGTTCCCTTGTTAGCTTTTTTGACTGATAATTCATACATTTGATAAATGTTTGTGTTGGTACTTTTATCATTACCTGTACCATCCATAAAAACTAGTAAGTTTCTATCTGTGTGATTCTTGTAAAGGCTTTCAAATTTTTCTTTTTCAATTTGTGTTTGTCGAATCTCGTTGCAGCCATTTAATATTATTAGTGTTAAAATTAATAGAAATTTTTTCATTTTTTTCCTAGAGATATATACAAAAAAAGGTAATCCTGTATAGGTAGTGATTTTGGTTTTTGAATTTCATCCTAATAGCTACTATGTTAGGACTATCCAAAAAAAATACAAGTTAGAAACATTGCTCCCAAATAAAATTTAGGAACAATATTTTAATTATATATTTGGTGTATGGTGGTATCACTTATACGCCTTTGTATAGATAGAGCCATGATAAAAGATTAAGAAATTGTAGGTCGGAAGTCGTTACACCCTGAAACCAAAGAGCTTGTATAGCATTTTCCAATTGGATGGACCACAGTTATATTAAGCAAAAATCTGATATTTTTATAGATTTTAATTAAGAATTGCTACCAAATGAAGAAGAGGCTTGGGTTAAACAAGGGCTTGTTGTATACAATACCTTCGCCAATACCAAAATTGTTGTTTCGGGAATGAGGTATGATTTTCTCGAAACCAAAGTTAAATTAAGAGTTTCGGGAAATACGCTTTGCTCCATTCCCAAAACAAATATCAAATTGGCGAAGGTGATTGGCGAAGGTGTTAGTATATACACCTATTAAAAAGCAAAATCTGTACAAAGATTAATTATGATTGATTTTTACGACTATAGCATTATCATATGTTTAAGATTCTTTATGAAATTATAAACACCAAAATAATAAAATTTTCAAACTATTTATATTTATGAGTACAAATTTAAATCATCAGCTTGATCAAATATCTACCCAACCTTTCCCTAATTCTAAAAAAATTTATTTAACTGGTTCTCGAGCTGATATTCGTGTTCCAATGCGAGAAATAACATTATCAGAAACTAAAAATCCTACTCCAAAAATTAATTCACCAGTAGCTGTGTATGATCCATCTGGACCTTATACTGATCCAAGTGTTACTATTAATGTGCGGCGTGGAATTTCAAGTGTACGTACTGCTTGGATAGAAGAACGTGATGATACAGAAATGTTGCCAACAGTTAGTTCTCAATATGGTCAAAATCGACAAACTGATTTAAATTTAAAGGATTTACGTTTCCCCAATTTAAAACAACCTAGGCGAGCCAAAAATGGCAAAAATATCACCCAAATGCACTATGCTCGCAAAGGAATCATAACTCCAGAAATGGAATTTATAGCTATCCGTGAAAACCAACGATTGGAAGATGATTCATTAAATTTCCAACATCAAGGTGAATCTTTTGGAGCTTCAATTCCTAAAGTTATAACTCCAGAATTTGTACGTGATGAAATTGCCAAAGGTCGAGCTATAATACCCGCTAATATCAATCATCCTGAAGTGGAACCGATGATTATTGGGCGAAATTTTTTAGTGAAAATCAATGCTAATATCGGTAACTCTGTCACTAATTCCTCGATTGAAGAAGAAGTTGAAAAGATGGTATGGTCAATTCGTTGGGGTGGAGACACGGTTATGGACTTATCCACTGGCAAAAATATCCACGAAACCAGAGAATGGATTTTACGCAATTCCCCAGTACCAATCGGTACAGTTCCCATTTATCAGGCTTTAGAAAAAGTTGATGGTAATCCAGAAGCTTTAACTTGGGAACTATTTCGAGATACCTTGATTGAACAAGCAGAGCAAGGTGTGGACTATTTCACTATCCATGCAGGAGTTAGATTAGCTCATGTTCCTTTAACTGCGAAACGACTCACTGGCATTGTTTCCCGAGGCGGTTCCATTATGGCAAAATGGTGTTTAGCACATCATCAAGAGAGCTTTCTGTATACTCATTTTGAAGAAATTTGTGAAATAATGAAAGCTTATGATGTGGCTTTTTCGTTAGGAGATGGTTTACGGCCCGGTTCGATTGCAGATGCTAATGATGCAGCTCAATTTGCCGAGTTGGAAACTTTGGGAGAATTGACTAAAATTGCTTGGCGACATGATGTGCAAACAATGATAGAAGGCCCCGGCCACATACCAATGCACATGATTAAAGAAAATATGGATAAACAGTTGAAAGATTGTGATGAAGCTCCTTTTTATACCTTGGGGCCATTAATAACTGATATTTCTCCCGGTTATGACCATATTTCTTCCAGTATTGGAGCAGCGATGATAGGTTGGTATGGCT
The DNA here is from genome assembly GCA_030378105.1 of Candidatus Halobeggiatoa sp. HSG11. Classification (GTDB taxonomy): domain Bacteria; phylum Pseudomonadota; class Gammaproteobacteria; order Beggiatoales; family Beggiatoaceae; genus DRQV01. The sequence goes on from JAUCGL010000046.1 coordinate 21,065, forward strand.
GTGCAATGCTTTGTTATGTCACGCCTAAAGAACATTTAGGATTGCCAGATAAACATGATGTCCGAGAAGGTATTATTGCTTATAAAATTGCAGCTCATGCAGCAGATTTAGCCAAAGGTCATCCCGGAGCCCAATATCGTGATAACGCTATTTCTAAAGCCCGTTTTGAATTTCGTTGGCAAGACCAATTTAATCTTGGTTTGGACCCTCTTAGAGCTCAAGAATTTCATGATGAAACTTTGCCTAAAGAATCTGCCAAACAAGCCCATTTTTGTTCTATGTGTGGCCCACATTTTTGTGCTATGAAAATAACTCAAGATGTACGAGACTATGCTGAAAATAAAGAGATTGAGAATATTGATACGGCTATGGAAGTTGGTTTAAAGGAAAAAGCTGAGGAATTTAAAGAAAAGGGTAGTAAAATTTATCATAATATTTAGGAATGTTGTTAATTTTGAGAGGATTTTTGGTACTCATTGTTAAATATTGAAACACAAATTAATTATTTTCTAAATTTATCAATATCATTACCAGTTAAATAGTTGTTTCGGGAATGAGGTACAATTTTCCGAAACTCGTAACGTAACTTGGGTTTCGGGAAATCCGCTTCGCTACATTCCCGAAATAACTATCTAATTGGCGATGATATTAATTTATATTTCAATATTTAATAATGCTCCTACAGTACGAAAATTACATGTTTTTCAAACTCATACAGATGTTAACTATGTGATGCTTTTCTGGATGTTCTTCTGGGTTATTCAAATATATCTCGTAGCTAGGCCGTGACATATCTATTTCATGATTGTTGTTTTTCATCCACTCAACCACAGCATTCCACGCAGGACCATATTCTTCTGGCCCTTCTAATTCAGCATACATAACAACATATTGTCCACCGGGCAAATTTTTCTTTTGTATATCACTATCTACCTGTGTCTCATCTGATACAACCATGCATAAATCCAATTTCAATTCATCAGGTGGTGTTACTTCAGGATTATCTTGATAAGACGATAAAAAAATTGATTTTGGTGAAATTAATCCTTTTGGACCTGCCCATCCACAAAGTTTATTAGATAAGTCCACAAATATTTGAGGATTGTTCATGTAATTGCCAGTATACGAAACAAATACAACTGTTTTTTCCGTCAATTTTTCAATTTTGGGTGTTTCATTTTTCATAAATTTTTCCCTTCGTTCAACTATTATGTAGTTTTATACATACAGTTGTATTATCAAACAAATTTACTTTTGATAAGATAATTTATAGGTTGGATAATAATTAGAAATGTTGGGAGGTTCTGTCTAAGCATTTCTATATTTTTAACTTAAAATGTTCTGATTAGTTCTCAAAGTTAAGTTAAGAAAACTATTGATTTATTATGATATATAAAATATAATAACACAACTTAAAGTAGAAATTCCAGATTATAATATAGGGCGAAAGTTCAATATAGAGTTAAATAAAATCCGGTGAAAATTTTAATTAAGAGATGCTTTACTATAAAAAAGATAATCATTTCTTAATTCATATTTATACTGAACTGTCTAATTTTGTGATAATTAATTTTAATATTAAATCAATTTGTTATAAAAAACTTGATAGTTGAGTTATAATGGATAAAACCAACTGTTTATATTAACCGATGGAATCGCTGGGATATAAAAGCTCTCGGCGTAATATCAGTTATTAACTAGAAATAATATAAGGAATATGTATGAAATAATTTAAGACAACTTCAACTTTCCCTTATTCTTCTATTTAAAAATATGAAGAAACTCCTTATCTTAAGAAGAAGCTGAGGGTTGTTGAAAGGTTATTTTATGTACATTCTTTAAGAATCTCTTGCAAAACCATCGTTAAGTATTTTACTTGATTTTGCAAGAATTTCTTAAATGAAATTTTATCCACCTCTCAAAAATGTTAAGGGAAGTGAGCAATTACAGAATTGGTTATTAACTAACTTAAATTGCGGAAGTTATAATGATAGGTTTAATCAGACAAGTGATTGAAACAGTAGCCCAGTTAATAAATTCTAAACCAACAGCTTTATTAAGTATAAAAGACCAAACTAAAGGTACAATAATTGGTGGTTGGACAAAAAATGAATTTGTTTCGTATAATAAAGAAATTTCTATAGAAAACACTCCTTTAGAAAAGATTATTCCATCTAAGGAAGCTCATACTTATCCGGGAAAAGTAATAGAATCTTTACCGTTTCCTACTTATAAAGATGCAAACAAAAAAAGCAATTTTAGTTGTTTATGTTTACCATTATTAAGTGGTGAAGAACAAGTTAAAGGTATATTGATAATTGCTCAAAACAGAGGCAGCCTTTTACCATCAGAACAATTAAAAACCCTTAATACAATACTACCGTTAATTGCAGCTATATTAGAAAATAATCTGGAACATGAACATTTAGTACAGATTGCTACCACAGATGAATTAACTAATTTATACACTCGCAGTTATTTTGACACCCGTTTACAAGAGGAATTTACTAGAGTTCGTCGTCATGGCGGAGTTTTTTCTTTATTAATGATAGATGTTGATAGCTTTAAACGGATCAATGATATTTATGGCTATAAAGAAGGTAACAAAGCTTTAAAACAAGTTGCCAAAATTGTAGATTCTTCAATTCGTAAAGAAATTGACATTCCATGTCGTTATGCTGGTACTCAATTTATGCTGTTATTACCAAATACTGACGTTGATGGTGCTTATATTTTGGCAGAACGTATTCGCCAACGTTGTGAAACTAATAAAGTAACCACTCAAAAGGGAGCTACAATAAGAATCACTGTTAGTATTGGATTAACTCATAATGTAGAAATTGCTCATGAAGATTTGGTTGATGATGATTCTACAGAGCAGGACCCAAATTCGATAACAGAAGTGTCTAAAGAAGAAGTTATTCAACGAGCCGATTTGATGTTACATGCTGCTAAAAAAGCCGGTCGCAATCAAGTTATGGTATGGTGGTAATTTTATATCTGTTAGCTTCTTCTTAATCATCCTTAATTAAAAATTTAATATGTCAACATTAGTTGTAGTGAAAAAAAATGGAGTCGCATGTATAGCGGCTGATACCTTAACTTGTTTTGGTAATAAAAAACTGAGTGCTACTTATGATGCTTTTCCCACAAAAATGCTTAGTGCTGGTGATTCTTATATAGGTTTAGTTGGTAGTGCCGCTCATAATTTAGTAGTAGAAAGTTTGCTTTTTAATATGAAGAAGCAGCCAAATTTTAAAAACCGTTTGAAAATATTTGAATCCTTTCGCAAATTACATTCACGTTTAAAAGATGATTATTTTTTAAATCCCAAGGAAGATGAGCAAGACCCTTACGAATCAACTCAAATGGATTTATTTATAGCCAATCGTTATGGAATTTTTGGAGTATTTAGTTTACGAGAAGTATTTGAATACAAACAGTTTTGGGCAATAGGTTCTGGCGGAGAATTCGCTTTGGGAGCTATGTATGCTGTCTACAACGAACTTGATTCAGCAGAAGAAATTGCCAAAATTGGAGTAAATGCTGGAATAGAATTTGATGACGGCTCATCTGTCCCTGTTATGACTCATTGCGTTGATTTAATTGATAATTAATTATGAAACCATTGTATGAATCAGTTGTTATTTTAATTCCAGCTAAAAATGAAGTTCAAACGGTAGGCAAAGTCATTGCTGAAATAAAATCTAAATTATCAGCTACAATTGTGGTTATTGATGATGCTAGTACAGATGACACTATTAATGTGGCTCAGTTAGCTGGTGCAACTGTTTTATCATTACCTTTCTCATTGGGAGCTTGGGGAGCCATACAAACTGGCTTACGTTATGCTGCAAAACATAATTTTAATGTTGCTATAACAATGGATGCAGATGGTCAGCATGAAGCCGATTCGCTCCCAATTTTATTAGATGCAATTCATACATGTGATGTAGTTATTGGTGCTTATCCACAACGTGGTAGCTTATCTCGTAAAATTGCATGGCAAATGTTTCGCAAATTATCTGGAATTAATTTAGAAGACTTAACTTCCGGTTTACGAGCTTACAACAACCAAGCTATTGAATTACTTGCTTCTAAATCAGCAACTTTATTGGATTATCAAGATATGGGAGTGCTTATTTTGTTGCATACGGCTGGCTTGCAAGTCATTGAAATTCCTACATTGATGTATCCGAGAAGTAATGGACATTCACGCATTTTTGATTCTTGGTGGGCAGTAGGTAAGTATATGTTATGTACTGGTATTTTATGTTTAGCTCATGGGAATTATGGTAAAAAATGTCGTATCAAATAACTTCTGCAACATTAGGATTATGTTTAGCTGCTATTATTTTATGGTTAATTCGTCGTGACCATTTACATTCACGGCATGGTTTTTGGTGGTTGTTGGTTGCTATTGGGGTGATGTTACTAGGTATTTTTCCTACTTTTATTGATAAATTAGCAGTTTTTTTTGGAGTAAGTTATCCACCAACTTTGTTGTTTATTTTGGGTTTGGGAATGATTCTGATTAAAGTTATTAATATTGATTTACATCAGTCTGAACTAGAAAGAAAAATGCGATTATTGGCTCAGAGAATGGCAATTTTGGAAGGGGAGAAGGAAGAAATGGATTAAGTTTTTGTTCCCAGTCTCTTATTTATAAACTGAGGTACACGCAGAAAGCTTTTATATTCCACCAATTTCATCGGTGGTTATTCGATTGAGACTCTGTTCAACAGCTTGATTAAGACAGCTTTGTAATATATCGGGTACATCGGCATCAGTAGCTATAAAAGCCAACATAGTTGCCATATTTGGTCTAATCATGCCAGCACCTTTGGCAATTCCAGTTATTGTAACTAGTTTTTTACCAACAGAAGTTTGGATTGATACTATTTTATTAACTGTGTCAGTTGGCATTACCAGAATTAATCAATAAAAAGCGTGGGTTAGCAGTGGCTAAATGTTGTTTAGCAATAATAACCGGAGCTGCACAGAAAGCATTTTGTGTAAATACACCGGCACAAGTGCTTTCAGGTGCTAATTCAAATATGACTAAATCATTGGTTGATTTTAATCCAGCACAGGTTGTACCGATTTTTATACCTAAAATAGGATGTTGTTTATTATTCATAGGTTATATAATTTTATTTATCTTGTAGAATTCAGGCGAACATGGGTTTTGCTGAGGAATTGAGTAGCTAACGGAATACGGATGTTCTCGTTTGTGTCATGAAATTTTTGCGAAACTCATTTATTTTCAAAGCATTTTTGCTAATTTTTTTGCTTCCAAACGAATCGCTTTTCTATTTTATTGGAGGAAAAAATAAAACGTAGTTTGTCCCCTATTTTTACTCTCTTGACTAATTCTTGAAATTTTCCAATTTCACAAAGCCAATATCTTCCATAATTGCATACATAGAAGGCAATACCAACATAATTAATAGTGTAGATGTCAACATGCCAAACACAATGCTAGTAACTAAAGGCACCAAAATCAATGCTTGCGAACTGGTTTCAAACAACAAATGAGTGTCACGGAACAAATAGGGTTCAATATCCATCCATGGCCATTGAACATTTGTTCATTGTGACACAGCGTTATGTGCCCTTGCACGTCCAGTGTCCGCTATTCTTCACAAGTGAAGAATCGCTCTCCCCTATGACTGACGCCACCTCCACTTTCACTAGTGAAAGTGCGTGGCTACAAGGGACTACTCGACTTCGGCTTCGCCTCTCCATGTCTCGCAGCGAATGGATTTTCTTCTTTTTCAAAAATTTTAATCAGGTAAATACTATATTTCTTTTCAACTTAACATTCCTTTTGATAATGAACAAAAGTTTCTGTTTTTGGATTAAATTTATTAAGTCCTCCGCCATAAGTACTTATCCAAAACATACCAGTATTATCTTGATAGATGGAATAGGTTTTGTTATGACTTAAACTATTTGGATTATTAGGATCATGCTGATAATTAATGAAGGAATTACTATTTGAATCAAATTTACTAAAACCATTGTCATAAACTAACACCCAGATATTGCCATCGTTATCTTCATATACAGATTGAATATTGTTGCCAATCAAGCTATTGGGATTTTTAGGGTCATGTTGGTAACGAGTGAATATTTCTGTTTTAGGGTCAAATTTATTTAAACCACCGCCAAAAGTAGCAATCCATAAATTTCCATTTCGATCCTTAATCAAGAACCAAGTGTAATTATTGCTGAGACTATTTATATTCTTCGGATCGTATTTATAGATGGTAAATTCTGCACCATCATATTTAGCCAAACCGTTTTTAGTGGCAAACCACATAAAACCTTGCTCATCTTGAACAACGGAACTAGTGAAATTGCTTGGCAATCCGTTTTCCACATTCAAATGTTCAAATTTTATATCTTGTTTTAGACCATACGCTGCGAGACATGGAGAGGCGAAGCCGAAGTCGAGTAGTCCGCGACTAGGTGAGAGTTCTTAAATTTGAAGAAATGGTTAAGCGAAGCGGTATTTCTTGAAATTTTGAACAAGCTCATCGTTAAGTCATGTGGGAATCGGTGGGACGGAGCTGCTTCAGTGCGGAGTCGCCCGATGAGACCGGACGTGTCGGGGCAATTATAACAGGTTTCGCTGAAAAATTGATTAGTTCACGGGACATGGACGTTCCGGGGACATCATGAAATTTCTGCGAAACTCATTACCAACATCACTTAATACATCTACACTAGCTCTAGAGTTTTCAGTTTTATTCTCAGCAAAAGATTCTGCCTTCTGGCATTTAGTATCTACAAAGAAGAAATCTTGAATGGAATTCTTAATGGGTTTGGCTATAATAAAAGTAAAGATAATACAGGCTATAATAAAAGCATTTCTTATGAGAATTTTCTTAACAAAAAATCGACTTTTTTGGATAAATTCTTCTTGTATATCTGTGACAAGAGGTTGTTTTGGTTTTTCTTTTGTCTGTTCTTGCCATTTTTTAGCTTTCTTGCAATTGGCAAGTTTTAACAAAAAATTATCACTGCGATCATTTTTTATCCAATCTACCGCTTTTTGTTGCCATAAGTTATGTTGGTAAGCATATTCTCGATCAAATTCAAGACTTCGTTGTATAAACTCTTCTTGTAATTCTGTAATAAATGGTTGTTTTGTTTTTGCTTGCTCTCGCCATTTTTTGGCTTTCTTGCAATTAGTAATATTTAACAAAAAATCATCACTACGATTATTTTCAACCCAATCACCAGATCGTTGTTGCAACACCGTATGCTGATGAGCATATTCCCGATCCAACTCAATCGCTTGAATAAGTTCAGGAAACGACTTTTCAAACCTTATATCCTTAAAATCAATCCAATTAATCTTCCGCAACGCCTCTGGCATTGTAGCTGGATCAGTCTCTCTATGTAACACGCTTATGAAACGCTTATTCTGCTCACCAGCATAAGTCACCTCCCGTTCACAATACTCCGAATCCACCGCATCCGGCGAAATCACAAACACAAAATTATCAGCCCCATCAATACCCTTATAAATCTCCTTCTCAAAATCAACCCCACTACTTATGCTCTCTATGGTCAAACCAAGTCGTCTTGCCTTGCTCCTGCAACTCAGTATTCAAATGCCGAGCAAAATCAGCATCTTTCCGAGAATAAGACACAAATATCTCAGTTCCCAATTGACCTTTTGCGGCCTCGCTAGCTGCAATTAACTCTCTATGCAAAACCAGAGGTAGATGTTCTTTTCTTTTGTCATTCAACCGCAACCAAGTCTTAGCATTGTCTTGATTATACCCTCGCAATAAAAATGAAGCTTTTTTATTCTCTGTCTCCCACTTTAAAGCTCGAACTAATAACACTTTATGTTGCTTATAATATTCCAACTCATGATGTAAAATATTTAAAATATCATCAATATTCGAATCATATGTAGATACACAAAAGTATTTTAACAAAAAATATGATATACTATAATCAGATAAAATTTCAAACCATCCACTACAAGAGAACATAAAAACATGTTATTTGTCAATCCATTAACAGACTCAGAA
>JAUCGL010000047.1 GCA_030378105.1 Candidatus Halobeggiatoa sp. HSG11
TATCAATTAGTTATAAATTATCCCGAACACCTATGCGGGAAATGCTATATGTTAAGTATTAAGCAATTCTATGTAAACCATACCGATTAATTTTATCCCAAAATTTTTTCTTGCTTATTTAAATATCTTGTTATATTATCTCATTATTTATCCTGTTTGTATAATTAAATTCTCGCTTTTTATAAATTTTGCAAGAGGCTCTTTATTAAGATTAAAAAGGCAATATCATGCAACAAAACAAATTAAAGTTACTTTCTTTAACCAAAGAAGCTGCACAAATATTTAAAAAACAAGAAATATCTGACAATGCTCCGGGTTCTATCTTAAAAGATTTTAGTACCATGTTGGATTTTATTGGGGAAAAAGGCATAGAAACTGCTGGCAAATATGATCTTTTTTCGATGAAAATCTTGACTGAAATTAATTCCCAATTAACCCATCCTGTTAATTTAAATTTAAAACGTCCTCAACAAAAATCATTTCCTCATGTCAATGGTATATATTTAATATTGCGTTCAACCGGGATAATGTTCCCTAAAAAGATTGGTAAAAAAAGAGTCCTTATATTGAATGAAAAAGTTCTTCAATCATGGCATGATTTGAATTCCACGGAAAAATATTTCACTTTGTTAGAAGCATGGTTACTTCAAGGTAATGAGGAAATAATCCAAGAACATAACTATAGATTCCCAGAACATTTATCCAAATGTAACTATTTCTTTTCACAGAAATTTAATGACAAAGGAATTTTAAAGTCAAATCAAAAACGAGACGAATTTGCTTACACACCAGAATGGTATAACTTAGCATTATTGCAAATGTTTGGTCTTATAACAATTAAAACAGTTCCAAACAAAGTTGGAAAATTATGGTTAATCGAACAAGTACAAACAACTGATTTTGGAAATATTATTATTTCATGGCTTGATTCTATTTTTGAACAAGATATATTTAGATGGGAAATTCCTGAGGCAAAAGATTTATCATTTGGTAAATTGCAGAAAGTTTTGCAACCTTTTTTCCCTGAATTTAAAAACAGTTTGCTTGATGTGAACAATGAATTTCAAGAAGGAAGCCATATTTTCAAAGTAGTTGTTTTAGGAAAGATATGGCGGCGTATTGCTATTTCTGGAAGGTATAGTTTGGACTTATTAAGTGATATAATTTTGGAAGCTTTCGATTTTGATCATGCTCATCTTTATAGATTCAAATATCGTAATTCGAAAGGAGTAACAATTAATGTGAATGCACAATTCGTTGAAATTCCTCCTTTTACTACAGATATATTAATTGGAAGTTTAGCTTTAAATCAAGGAGACCAGATAGATTACATTTACGATTTTGGCGATAATTGGGAATTTACCGTTATTTTAGAAAAAGTGGAATCAGAAAATGGTGTTATATCACAGCCTAAAATTTTGGAGTATCATGGTGAAGCACCTGAACAATACGATGATATTGATGACATTTACGAATATTAAAATCTCAATATAAATAGTAACTTAAGCGATTGATTTTATTTGCACTATTAACCAATTTCAAAAAAATGTTAATATCTTATTCACACAAATTTATTTTTTTCCATGTAGCCAAAGTTGCTGGATTAAGTATCAGAGATGTTTTAAAAAGCTATGCTCAAGAACCAGAAAGATTTAAAATAAGACGACCAGCAAAAATGTTAAATGGAAAACCTAACCCATTTTATGATGTGTGGGATGCTTTTTTGACTCATGTTAAGGCTAAAGAAGCTAAAAAAGAATTATCAGAAGATATCTATAATAATTTTTATAAATTTGCCTTTGTAAGAAACCCTTGGGATTGGCAAGTATCAATGTACCATTTTATTTTAAAAGAAACTACTCATATAAAATATGAACTGGTTAAATCTATGTCTGGTTTTGAAGAGTATTTGGAATGGGTGGTAGAGACTGATAAGCCGTATGCTAAAGGAGCTACTAAATTTCAAAAAGATACTATTACCGATAATGATGGTAAAATTATTGTTGATTTTGTTGGTCGTTATGAAAACTTAACGCAAGATTTCCAGCAAGTTTGTAAAACACTTAATATTGAAGCTACCTTACCAATTATAAATAAGACTTCACATAGAGATTATCGTTCATATTATAATACTAAAACCCAGAAAATAGTCGCTGAACATTTTAAAGCTGATATTGAACTATTTGGTTATACTTTTGATTAGAATAATGAGGAAACAATCTTGATTTCAGAATGGCGTGATTTATTGACCCATAGTCAGCTTGAACCAGTTGAACTGACTCCTTTCCAAAGAATTTTATTGGTAGCTGATGGCACTTTGACTAAAATTTTAGAAGCCCATTTAACTGAAGCACTCGAAGTAGTTAAATTGTCTGAAGAAGTCATAACAATAACTCAAGATATTTTGCCATTAGAAATAAAAACCGGTTGCGAAGTTATCAAAAGAAACATATTGTTACAAGGCCAAATAACCCAGCGTAATTGGCTCTATGCAGAATCAATCATTGTGCTTGAACGACTGGATAAAGAATTCAGAGAAGAATTAATTGAATCCGATATTCCAATAGGTAAGCTTTGGTTAGAGCATAAAATTGAAACTTTTAAGGAAATTATCACTTCAGCACGAGAACCAGCAAATGATTTATCTGAATACTTCAATGTTAGCCGGGAAGAAAAAGTATTATATCGTACCTATCGAGTTTTTTCTAAGCAACAACCAGTTATGATGATTACGGAAAAATTTCCTGAAAGTTATTTTTTATAATCACGGAATTTTCTATAACAAATGTCTTCAACTGAAATATTACAACATGTCTTTGGTTATCAAGAGTTTCGTGGTGAGCAAGAACAGATAATCCAGCATATTTTGTCCGATGGTGATGCCTTGGTATTGATGCCAACTGGTGGTGGTAAATCACTATGTTATCAAATTCCAGCCATACTTCGTCCCGGAGTGGCTATTATTATCTCACCATTAATTGCGTTAATGTACGATCAGGTGGTTGCTCTGCAACAGTACGGAATAAAAGCTGCTTATTTGAATTCCACTTTAACTTTTGAGCAAGCTCGTACAGTATCCAATCAATTACGGCAAAATGAATTAGACCTATTATATGTCTCTCCAGAAAAGCTCATGACTCCAAGATTTCTGGACTTTTTAGACCAAGCCAAAATAGCATTATTTGCTATAGATGAAGCTCATTGCGTATCACAGTGGGGACATGATTTTAGACCAGAATATACTCAATTAGTTATTCTACATCAACGTTTTCCTAATATCCCACGCATTGCCGTAACCGCTACTGCTGATGCTCCTACCCAACGAGACATAATTGCTCATTTAGGCTTAAATGATGCCAAAATATTCATTGCTAGTTTTGACCGACCGAATATTTCTTATCGGGTAGTACAGAAGCAAAATCCAAAAACTCAACTATTAGAATTTCTACGAGCTGAAAAACACCATAATGATGCTGGTATAGTCTATTGTTTATCTCGCAAAAGAGTTGATGAAACCGCTAAATGGCTGACTAAGCAAGGTTGGCAAGCTTTACCATATCACGCTGGAATGGATAAAGAATTGCGTGAACAACACCAAATGCGATTTTTACGAGAGGAAGGGGTAATTATTGTAGCAACCATTGCGTTTGGAATGGGGATAGACAAACCTAATGTGCGTTTTGTGGCTCATTTAGACTTGCCAAAAAGTTTAGAAGCTTATTATCAAGAAACTGGTCGAGCCGGACGAGATGGATTACCAGCTAATGCTTGGATGGCTTATGGTCTGCAAGATATAGTTATGTTACAGCGTATGGTTGATGGTTCGGATGCTGATGAACGGCATAAACGCATAGAACAACATAAATTGAAAGCTATGTTGGGCTATTGTGAAATAACTACTTGTCGGCGGCAGATTTTATTGAACTATTTTGGAGAGCTTTTACCAGATAGTTGTGGTAATTGTGATACTTGTGTGGAACCAGTTTCAACTTGGGATGGTACGGAGGCAGCTCAGAAAGCTTTATCTTGTATTTATCGAACCAAGCAAATGTTCGGAGTACAGTATTTAATTGATGTTTTACTTGGTAAAAAGACTGATCGAATTATGAATTTTCAACATGATAAGATTAGTACTTTTGGAATTGGTAAGGAGCTGAGTGGTGAGCAATGGCAATCTGTTTTTCGACAATTAATTGCTAGAGGACTAGTGACAGTTGATGTTGAAGGTCATGGCAGTTTGCGTTTGACTGAAAATTCCCGACCTATATTGCGTGGTGAAGAGCAGGTATTTTTGCGTAAAGACATAGCTAAACAGCGTCGTAGCAAAACTTACAGTCGTTCTTCTCAATGGCGGTCTTTCACTGGTACGGATAAACTTCTTTGGAAAACATTATTAAACAAACGCTTAGAACTAGCTAATGCACAGGATATTCCACCGTATGCAATTTTTCATGATAGTACATTAGAAGATATCGTGTTGCAACAGCCGCAAATTTTGAAAGATTTTGCTCATTTGTCTGGAGTTGGAGCAAAAAAATTAGAGCGTTATGGGCAAATTTTTATTGATGTTTTGGATGAGCATATAACTCAACATGGCGAACAAGAGCAGGCATCAGAAAAGCCTATCGCTGCGACTTTAGACAGAGTGACTGTTATTTCTGAATCAGCCGAAACAACGATTGATTTGTTTAAAGAGGGTTCAAGTATACAAGAAATAGCTACAGAACGTGGTTTTAAAGCAGGCACTATTTATACTCATTTAGCTTTGGGAATAGAAGCTGGGCAGTTACAATTAGAACAAGTTATACCTAATTTAAAAGAAGATGAACTCCATGATATTGAAGATCAATTTTTATCTCAAGAAACTATGGATGCTTTAAAGCCAATTTTTGACCATTTTGAAGGTTTATATGATTATGAACTTTTGCGTTGTGTGCGAGCTAGTATTGTGCAAAGGATAAAGTAGTGGTTTCTCCAAAAAAACTGAACTAATGACTGAATTTAAAATTGTTTTTCTCCTGACAATACCTTCGCCAATTGGATATTTGTTTCGGGAATGGAGCAAAGTGGATTTCCCGAAACTCTCAACTTAACTTGGGTTTCGGGAAAATCGTACCTCATTCCCGAAACAACAATTTTGGTATTGGCGAAGGTATTGTAGCAAGTTTTATTTTTTTCTTTAAAAATACCCAATACTCATTATTTCAGGCTAAATAAACCAAAACTTTAAGCCTTGAATTCCAATCGCTTAACTTAAATAGCATGGTGAGTTGGAACAGGATACAACATAATAATAGCATGTCTGATTCACTTTTAAGTACAACAAAAGCTATCGTGACAAACTTTCCACTTTAATTGACTTATCTTCTTCAGATAAAGCCTGTAACAACCTATTTATTTCAGTTTCCCGATTTTTAAACCAATCAACTGACCAAATACGATGGATTTTCCAACCCTTGCTTGCAAGTATCTCTGTCCGTAACCGTTCTCGTTCCCGAATTGACTTGGCAGAATGATAATAAACACCATCATATTCAATACCTAAAATATACTCATTTTCCCTCTCTGGATGCAACACTCCAACATCAATACCAGCAATTTGAAATACAGTTTGATAACCGTGTTCATGCAAAATTTTACTTATAACAACCTCAAAATCATTAACTTCAGTATTACGATTAACAACTTGAGTTAATTGACCAGTTTCAGCATATTGCAAATAAGATTTTAATATCTTAACACCTCGCCTAGAACTTGGTTGTATATCAGCTGAACGGAGCGATGAAAATAATATCAAACGTTGTTTAGCACGAGTGAACAGTACATTTAAACGTCTCCAACCATCATCATTATTAATAGGGCCAAACCGTTGAAATATTCGCCCAGTTTCCACATCCGGGCCATATGTTATAGAAATAAAAATAGCATCTCGTTCATCACCTTGGACATTCTCCAAATTCTTGATAAAGAAAGATTTATCTACTTGCAAACCTTTTTTATCCAACAAATCCCTTATTAAATCCCGTTGCCTTATATTTAAAGTAGCAATTCCTAAACTCAAGTGAGGGTTAGTTTTAAAATGCTCTTTCACTGCTGCAACCACTGCTTCTGCTTCCTTAAAATTACAGCCCTTAGCATAAGTTCCAGCCACATAATTAAATTGCACTCTTTGTTGAATTTGAGCGGTCGGAAAAACTACCAGCTTATTGGCATAAAAATTTGCATTAGAAAAAGCAATCAAACTCTCATGAGCAGAACGATAATGCCATTGTAAGCTCCCATTGGGAAAAATGCCAAGGCCAATATCTAAAATTGATTCCTGACCCTCTAACACCGTATCGTCCTCATTAACCACTAACCGATTAAAAAACTGACTAGGTGGCAGCTGTTTAGAATCACCCACAATAACCAATTGTTTACAACGAGCAATCGCTCCCAATGCTTCTTCTGGCCGAATTTGAGAAGCTTCATCTATAATCAATAAATCAAACTCAATTTGACCCGGCGGCAAATATTGTGATACTGACAACGGACTCATCATAAAGCATGGTTTCACAGCTTGCAGAGCTTTAGTTGCTCGCCGAATAAGCTGTCGAATTGGAATATGCCGCCGTTTTTTATTCAACTCATGTTCCAACAAACTTCGATCTGTTAAAGTAGTGACTCGACCAGTACCATTACCTTGTGGAATCTTACGTTTAGCAGCTTGATTAGCAATATATTTAGCAGTATCTTGGAGGATTTTTTTGTCTAACTCAATAAATTGCTGGCGTAAATGTTCATGACCACAACGAGTTAAACGAGCCAAAATATTGTGCTTGCTTATCAATTTTTGTATTATCTTTTGATAAACCGCAAACTCAAAATGTAACTTTGCATGTTCAGGTTGAATTTGTTGATTAAATACCGCCATTACTAAAGGATTTAATTCTTGATTATCCAGTTCTTGGATTAACAGGTGCAAAGTTGTCAAACTGGGTAACGAACTAATGGAAGCTTGACAGTTGATAATTTTAGTTGTAAGTTGGTCTAGTGTGTTGATATTACTTAACCATTTTTGAATATCAAATTTCCCAAATACCTCCATTTTTTGGCTAAATTTAGAAAACTGGAAGGTATGAGATAATAGAGTTTGCAACAATGATATTCGCATCGGAGTGTCTTCACTAACTAGCCAATATATTAAAGCTGGTGATAAATTGCCAACCGTTTTCAATTCTTCAATCCAATCAGCAATATCAACAATAACAGTAACATCCGTTTCAATACCATGATATGGCTTACCAAATAATTTTTTCAAAAACTGATTCTGTTCTACTTCATTGCGTAAATGCCAAGCAGTTAGCAGGTTTTGCACTGCACTATGAATAGAAATAACATGTCTATCGCTAAGGTGTGGTAAATGTTGCTGTAGTAAATTAGATAATTTAACTATTTGATTACGTTGGCTTAATAATGATATAACAAACTCGTTCACCAATGACAATGAATCAACCGGCACATGTAATTGAGCTGCTATTTTAACCACTTTTAACCAACGAGCATGGATAACAGAAGTATTAGTCAAAATATAACTGCGAGGATCAGCTTGAGTTAACAAAAGTTTTTGAGCTTCTTCTGGATTACCTAACGCAATACTTAGTTGTTGAGCCCAAGTAACATGTTGTGCTAATAAATTCCAATCTGTTTCTAAGCCCATAAATATTGGCCCAAACAGGCGTTGATACTGTGGATATTGAGAAGTTTGTTCGGTCTGTTGCTTTAAATCAGCGAGGATTTCTAACTGTTTTATTAGGCGGCGAGAATTAAATTTTGTAGTAGCAAGAAAGCTTTTAACGGTGCGTTTGGCCTGTCGATAATCAGATGATAAAAATGCTAACCAATCTCCTTTATGTTTACGCAATTCATCTGCTTGAATAGCAATAGTTTTCGCATCTGGCAATTTATGTAATAGAAAATATTGTTTCTGTTCTTCCCATTGTTCGGTTAATTTGGCAAATTGCTGTTGAGCGTGTTTTAATACAATCGGCGTGGCCTCTAAAGCATGTTCTGGATGCTTATTTAACACTAAATCTTGCGGTGCTTGTTGAGCCAATTCTTGTAACTTTAAAAAACTTAAAAAATCCGCTACTGATTCTGGCTGGTTTAATTCTTGTAATTCATTATCTAATTTATCAAAGTTTTTAACTACTTGTTGTATTTCATCAGCAGAATCATCATTAAAACCCAAAGTTCCTAATTTATCAGTCGCATTAAGCAATTGCTGTAAAACTTTGACTGAATAACGGCCATGCCCTAAAAATTTTGTGGCTTGTACCAATAGTTTTTTATATTCTTTTTGATCAATTTGAAATTTCCGAAGTTTTTCAATCGAACCTTGATAAGATAATTTGATGGCAGCCAACGTATCAAAAGGGATTGGCAAAGAGTCAAATATATCTGCATTAATATTAGCTAATACATCTATAGTTGTTAAATCTTGAGTTAATGGAATCTGGGTTTCTTCAGTTAAAACTTCTAAATATGCTTGATAAGCTTGTATTTCTGATAACCAATCAGTTAAAATATGCCGAATAGATGTCTCATCGCCCGATAAAATTGGTTGAAATCCCTGCCAATGTTGGATAACCTCTACCGATAAGCTTGCATAATATTCGCCAAACTCTTTTAATTTACTAACTTTTTTGTTGAAATTACCCTCAAGTCCTGTTTTTAAATACAAGGTTTCATTTGCTAATTCCAATCGCAGCCTTTCCAGCTTCCAAAAAATATCATATATAGGTTCATTACAAGGCCCAACTTTACTATTCATTAGTTTGGAATAGGCAAGCAATTTTTGTTTTTTAGCCAATAATTTTTTGAGATTTAATTGTATTGGAGGATATGCTTTATTGAGCCGAGTTTTTAAATTAGCATGTAATTCAGTCTTTTGAGTTTTATGGCTATGTAATTCTAAACAAAAATCACCAAGTCCAGCTTGTTCCAATCTTGAACTAACAACTTGTAATGCTGCTTTCTTTTCCGCCACAAATAATACTGATTTACCTTGAGCAATAGTTGCAGCTATAAGATTAGCAATAGTCTGTGATTTGCCAGTTCCCGGCGGACCTTCTATGACCAAATTATGTTGCAAGGCTTCCATAATAACTGTTTGCTGAGAGCTATCAGCATCCAAAATCAACGGAATTTTATCAGCCAGTGATTCGCTATATTGTAGTTTTTTATATTTATTCGCTGGAGAGGTAGCTAAAATCTGTTTAATATTGGTATTATCTGTTAATTTTTCATTAGTTAAATCTTTATACATCAATATTTTAGTAAAAGAAAAAAGGTCTAATTTTATATCTGGGATAACCTGCCAATCAGGAAGTTTGGTTATCATTGTTGTTACTTGATTAAGATAGTCTTCCGGCAAAATACTGGTAGAAAAAACTGGTAAAATTAAGTTAAAATCATTGGCTAATTTTTTGGCAAGAGAGATATTAGTTTCAATATCAGTTTCATCATAAGATAGCGTATATTGATAACTAGTAGAATGTGGTTTCCGCTCTAGTCTGATCGGGATGAGAATTAATGGAGCTTGGCTAGGAATTTTGTCTTCATACCATTGCAAAAAACCTATCGCTAGATATAATAAGTTACTGCCAGTTTCTTCTATGGCATTTCTTGCTTCTCGAATTAATGTTGTGCAACGTTTTTCTAATATATTGTGTGGAGTGTTGGGTTTATTTGAATCTTGTGAAGTAATGGTTATGGATTTACCATCTTGCACTAGGGTTTTGAAAACTGTATTTAGTGATATGTTAATTATATGTACAGTTCGTTTTTTTTCTTTATAACTCAATAATTGATTACGCTTAGAAAGGTCTAATAAACGCTGTCTGGCGGTTTCTATTTGATTTGACATAATAAATTTCAAGTTTTAATTAGTTGGATATTTAATAATTTATGATTGATAGTTGTTGCTCACCTTTATCAAAAGTTCGCCATAATTCAGCATAAGTTTTTCCAACTATTGGATGTTTAGTTGTAGGAGCTATTTCCGCAAGAGGTAATAATATAAAAGCATATTTTAAAATTTCATCTCGTGGTATTTCCAAATTATCATCTTTAAATATAACAGTATCATACAACAAAATATCTAAATCTAAAGTACGGCTAGAAAAACGCTTTTCAGTACGTTGCCGATTATTATTAGTTTCAATATCCCGTAACATATAAGCAACAGTTTGGACTTTTAAATTAGAATCAAAACCAGCCACTAGATTATGAAAATTATCTCCTTCAAAACCTATGGCTTTAGTTTCATAAATTGATGATAAAATTAATTTACCAAATTGTTGCTGCATATCAGCTAAACCAGATTTTATATAACGTTCTGGTTCAATGTTACTGCCTAAACTAACATAAACTCTTGCCATAACTTAAAATTTGTTGCCTCGTTCTATAATAATTCCAACATCTTTGGAACCACGTACAGCCCCTGGTTTATGCACTTGTAGACGTAACCAAGGCACTGAAAACTCAGTTAACACTATTTCAGCAGTTTTTTCCGCTAAGGTTTCTACTAGTTGAAACTCACTATTACTAATAAAATCAATTAATCTTTTAGCAACAGCTTTATAATTAAGAGTATCTTCCAATTGATCGTTCTGAGCGGCTTTACGAATATCTGTTGCCATTTCTAAATCAATAACAATAGTTTGTTTAGTTTGCCGTTCCCAATCAAAAACTCCAATAATTGTATCTATTTTTAATTTTCTTAAGTATATTATATCCATAATTTCAGTATCTTTGTTAAGAAGCTCATAATTAAATATTATAACATATCAAAGTTTTGCTGAGTTTCACTTTAACCTACCCTGCATTTCAATGCCATTAAATTAAGAGAGCAAAATTTAAGGAGTTCAAAGCGTAGCTTTGTAAATATCTAATTTATAATTCAATAATACCAAAGCTTTGCTTTGAACTCCGGGAAAATTGCCTAACTTAATGGCATTGACCCTACATTTAGCTATTCCATAGTCAAAAACTTTATTTTTAAAGATTACCAATTAATTGTTGTTTTACCACAATCTGTCAAATACTGATTGGTTTTGCTAAAATGTTGATTGCCAAAAAAATTACGAGCTGATAAAGGTGAAGGATGAGCAGATTTTAAAATATAATGTTTACTTGTGTCAATAATGCTACCTTTTTTATGAGCATAGTTGCCCCATAATAAAAAAACAATTTGTTCTCGTTGTTCAGAAATTTGTTTTATCACAATATCGGTAAATTGTTCCCAACCTTTATTACGATGGGAAGCTGCTTGATTAGCTTGTACGGTCAAAATTGAATTTAATAATAAAACTCCTTGTTTTGCCCATCTTTCTAAATTACCTGATGTTGGTATCTCTATACCTAAATCTGAGTGTAATTCTTTAAAAATATTGCGTAGCGATGGTGGTATTTTAACTCCATCATTAACTGCAAAACACAGTCCATTGGCTTGACCTTCACCATGATAAGGGTCTTGCCCAATAATTACTACTTTTATTTGATTAAAGGGGCATAAATTAAAAGCATTGAATATTAAATCTTTAGGTGGATAGGTGACTTGAGTTTCTGCATTAAGAAAATCTGTTAAGCAATGAAAATTATTAAGTTTAGTCGCTAATATTCTTTGCCAATTCATTTCAAGCTGAGTTTGTAAATCTATCATAGTTCTGGTTTTAAAACATTCTTAAATATACGATTAGTGTTAATAGGACTTACGCATTATAATATGAATCGTCTGAAAAAACCATTTTTTAAGGTGGGGGAACTCCCTTCATTGATTACGGTTCATCGTTATACACAAGTCCCAAGCAACAAATGTAGGGTGGATAGAATGAAATGAAATCCACCATTTTGAAGGTTCGGTGGGTTTCCACTTCGTTCCTACCCACCCTACATAATATATTTTTATTTCAAGTACTTAAATACTTATGTGTAACAATGAGACGAGACGTTGGGAACGAGATAAAATATTTACACAAATTTATTAAATTGAAAAATACTATAGCATTTCCCGATTAAATAGATTACAGTAATACAAAATAAATAATTGATATTTTTGTAGAATTTAATAATTAACCATTCATAATTAATAATTGCTATATATGACCGATGTTGAAGTTCTTGTTGTGGGAGGTGGCATTTCTGGTTTATCCATTGCATGGTGGTTAGCACAAGCTGGTGTTTCGGTTGAAGTTTGGGAGCAGACCAGTCGTCCCGGTGGTAAAATTCAAACAGTAAAAGAAAATGGTTATTTAATGGAGCAGGCTGCTTCAGTAGTGATGAATTTTCGGCCAGAAATAACTCATTTTATGCAAAAATCTGGACTTGAAGCTTATAAAATTTTACGAGCTGATACAACTAATCGTTATCTAGTTAATAATGGAAAATTATTAGCTTTACCAATGCAGTTGATACCTATGCTAATGTCACCTTTATGGAGCTGGCGTGGTAGATTGCGTATGTTTTCAGAAATTATTATTCCCAAAGGTGGCAATGCTCAAGAAACAGTTAGCGAGTTTATAACCCGTCGTTTAGGGAAAGAAGTATTGGAAAAAGCTATGGATTCATTTATAACTGGAACTCTTGCTTCAGACCCAGCATTAGCCAATGCTTATGCGGTTTTACCTCGTTTAACTTATTTAGAGAGTCGTTATGGTAGCATTGCTGTAGGGGTTATAATGAATAAACTTTTACAACGAAAAACTGCCGCCATAACTGAAGCATTTTCTTTTCAAGGTGGTATGCAAACATTAATCAATTTTTTAGCACAGCAAACCTGTTTTCGGTCGGAACATGCGGTGACAGAAATAGCAAAAATTGGAAAAAAATGGCGAGTTTCTACTGAGAACAAAACTGTTTTTGCTCAACAAGTTGTATTAAGTACACCAGCAAATATAGCTGCTAACTTGATTAAACCATTGGATAAAGAATTGGCAAATTGTTTAACTGAAATTAATATGGCTGCTTTATCAGTCGTTCATTTGGGGTTTTCGCATAATGATATAAAACATCCATTGGATGGTACTGGTTTCCTAACTCCACGTAAAGAAAATTTGGCAGTAACTGGTTGTTTATGGATGAGTAGTTTGTTTTCAGATCGAGTTCCATCAGGAAAGGTACTACTAAGTTCCTATTTAAGTGGTGCTTTGCAAGATGATGAACAAAGTGTTACAGCAGTTATGGAAGCATTAAAACCTTTACTTGGAATTGATTGTAGTCCGGAGAATGTGCGAATTGACCGACATAAACAAGGTTTGCCTCTTTACTATGGAGATTATACTGGTCGAATGGCGAAAATTATCAAGCATTTGGAAAAATTACCGGGATTGTATTTAGAAGCTAATTATCAAGGTGGAGTTTCGGTGCGAGATCGTATTGCTAGAGCGGCTGAGGTGGCAAAAAAAATTTTGGCATGGCGGAAGATTTAAAAGCTTTTTAATATTTATGATATACTTAATTTCACTGAAGTAACGCAGATAGAAATATATTAAATTTATAAGACTTGACAGGTTTTCAAAACCTATCAGGTCTGGTTGTCGATTTTATTTTATGCAAGCTCTTTATTAAAATTGTTAAACTCTGTGAATTCTGCTTCAGACAATAAAAATTTATCGGAAATATATTAATGAACAATTTAGCTATCAAAAGTTTTCGTATTAAAAATTATAAAGCAATTCAAGACAGTGGTATTGTTGAACTGATGCCATTAACTGTTTTTATTGGTAATAATGGTTCTGGAAAAAGTAGTTTTATTGAAGGGTTAGAAACTTATCAGACAATTATTAAACAAGGTTTAGATACTGCTATGAACCGATGGCGGGGATTTGAGCATTTGCGTAATAAAATGAATTCCCATGAATTAGAAACCTCAGAAGATGGAACTTATGAGTCTAATCCTATGGAATTTGAATTATGTCGGAATATGAATGACTCAACATTTTGTGCTGACATGGCAGTGACGCTTGATAAAGAAAAAGAGCTTTTAATTCAAAATGAAAAGTTAGCTTTTAGTAAAATATTAATGGTTGAACGTAAAGCAAATAATGCCTTCTACTTTCCAGAAGTTGATTCTTTTGATTTTTCCGCTCCGGCCAGCAACGAATTTTCCATATTATCTAAAGCCAATTCAGCATTATGGGCTGCTTTGTCCAGATATATTAAAAGTATGGGCGATTCTTTTTCGACCACCAAATTGATGCAGTGGTTGGATGATGTTAATAAAAATAAACAGTTTTGGGATAGTTTTGATTGGCAATTTATAGCATTAAATCCCGATAATATGTTAGCTCCAATAAGACAAAAACGAATTAGTCGAGAAGTACAATTAAATAAAGATGGTTCTAATATAGCTAAATATTTGTTAAGTATCCGTAAATTAAATCCAGTGGTGTTTAACGGAATTTTGGAAACATTACAACATATATTGCCGTATGCTCAAAACTTACAAGTTGTGTTAAGCACTGAATTAGAACGCAATGTTTATATGGAATTAACAGAAGGGGAGTGTAAAATTGCTGACTGGTTGCTGTCAACTGGTACTTTGCGAATTGTAGCATTATTGGCATTGTTACGGCATCCAAATCCACCGCCATTAGTTGTTATTGAAGAAATTGAAAATGGATTAGACCCTCGCACAATTCGTTTGATGGTAGAGGAAATTTGTAAAATTGTAAAAACGGGTAAAACTCAAATAATTTTAACTACTCACTCTCCTTATTTTCTTGATTTATTACAACCAGAACAAGTAGTATTAGTTGAACGGGCTATAACTGGACAGCCCACCTTTAACAAAGTTGATGAACAGAGCAAATTGAGAAAATGGGCTAAAGATTTCATGCCAACAAATAATTGATATTAATACAAACTCGTTATGTTACTTAAACCTGCCGGGTCTTTGAGACCTTGCAGGATTATCAAAAGTTTGGAGTCCAAAGCAAAGCTTTGTTTATTATTAAGTTATTATATAATACGTTAGCAATAGCCAATTTAATAAATGTTAAAATTGTTTACCAACAAAGCTTCGCTTTGAACTCCTATCTACATTTGAATAACAAAATATGTTATCCTGAATTTAACTTAAATTATACTTATATAAGCGATGAAACTAGAACCAAAAATTCCTGATGGACCAATTGCAAATAAATGGACTAAACATAAATTTAACTTAGGATTAATTAACCCTGCAAATAAAAGAAAATACGATATTATAGTTGTTGGAACTGGACTTGCGGGTGCTTCCGCAGCAGCAACCTTAGCAGAATTAGGTTATAACGTTAAATCATTTTGTTTTCAAGACAGTCCAAGAAGAGCTCATAGTGTTGCAGCTCAGGGTGGAATTAATGCTGCAAAAAATTATCAAGATGATGGTGACAGTATATATCGCTTATTTTATGACACTATTAAAGGTGGAGATTTTCGAGCCAGAGAAGCTGGTGTTTATCGTTTAGCGGAAGTTAGTGGTAATATTATTGATCAATGTGTAGCTCAAGGCGTTCCATTTGCTCGTGAATATGGTGGTTTACTGAGTAATCGTTCTTTTGGCGGAGCTCAAGTATCACGAACTTTTTATGCCAAAGGTCAAACTGGACAACAATTATTAATTGGGGCTTATGGTGCTTTAAGCAGACAGATATGGAATGGTAAAATCAAGATGTATCCTCGCACTGAAATGCTTGAGCTGGTTATTGTCGATGGTAAAGCTCAAGGCATTGTGGTAAGAGATTTAGTGACTGGAAAAATTGAATCCCATTCTGCCCATGCAGTGATATTGGCCACAGGTGGTTATGGTAATGTATTTTTCTTATCTACCAATAACATGGGTGGTAATGTAACTGCATCTTGGCAGGCTCATAAAAAAGGAGCTTTGTTTGCTAATCCAAGTTTTGTGCAAACTCACCCAACCTGTTTACCAATGTATGAAAAGCATCAATCTAAGCTAACTTTAATGTCGGAATCATTGCGTAATGATGCTCGGGTTTGGGTTCCTAAAAATCCAGAAGATACAAGACACCCTAATGAAATTCCAGAAGCAGAACGAGATTATATCTTAGAACAAAGATATCCTTCATTTGGCAATTTAGTACCAAGAGATGTTGCTTCACGTTGTATTAAACAAGTTTGTGACGAAGGACGTGGAGTTGGCAAAACTAAACTAGCAGTTTATTTAGACTTTAAAGATGCAATAGTCAGACAAGGTAGAGACGAAATAGAAAATAAATACGGCAATATTTTTCATATGTACGAGAAAATAACTGATCAAAATGCTTATGAAAGACCAATGCAAATCTATCCAGCAGTACATTATACTATGGGCGGTTTATGGGTTGATTATAATTTAATGACAACCGTTCCGGGATTATTCGCTTTAGGAGAATGTAATTTTTCTGATCATGGAGCAAATCGTTTAGGAGCAAGTGGTTTGATGCAAGCATTGGCTGATGGATATTTTGTGATTTCTCATACTATTGCTGATTATTTAGTTAATTCTGACAAGATATCTACTGATCATCCAGCTTTTAAGCAAGCAGAACAGTCGGTTAAGGATAGAATTAATAAAATTTTTGCTATAAAAGGTGAAAAAACTGTAGATGAATTCCATAAAGAATTAGGTTTAATTATGTGGCATAACTGCGGTATGTCTCGTAATGAAGCTGATTTAAAATCAGCTAAAAAACAAATCAAAAAACTTGAAGCAGAATTTTGGCAAAATCTTAAAATGGTTGGTACTAATGAAGAATTCAATCAAACTTTGGAGAAAGCTTTACGAGTTGCTGACTTTTTAGAAATGACTCAACTTATGGTGACAGATGCTTTGCATCGTGATGAGTCTTGTGGTAGCCATTTCCGTGAGGAGCATCAAACTGAAGATAATGAAGCTAAACGTGATGATGAAAATTTCACTCATGTTGCTGCTTGGCAATATCAAGGCAAAGGCAAAGAAGAATTATTACACAAAGAAGAACTAACATTTGCAGAAGTGAAACCAACAAATAGATCGTATAAGTAGTTTTTTGATTTCAAAAATTTCAATTGTTTGTCGGGTTACATTATTTTGCTATGCTCAATAAGCAACCCGACCTACATTATAACTTTAAACTCTTAAACTAAACCGCATGAAGTAAAAATCTGACAATTATTTAAAGGTAATAAATTTATGAAAAATGGACTCGCTGGTATAATGAAACAGGCTCAGAAAATGAAGTCTGATTTTGAAGATGCCCAAAAAGAACTAGCTAATATGGAAATCACCGGTGAATCAGGTGGTGGAATGATTAAGATAGTTATGACCGGAAGACATGATGTCAGACGAGTTGAGATCGATCCTGATTTAATGAGTGAAGACAAAGAAATGTTAGAAGATTTAGTTGCTGCTGCTGTCAATGATGCAGTACGCAAAGTAGAAAAAACTAGCCAAGAAAAACTATCTGGTCTAGCTGGTGGAATGAGCTTACCAGAAGGAATGAAATTCCCATTTTAATGTCAGATTATACTGTCCAATTAAATAGATGGTTTGAAACACCACTTGGAAGACGTTTGCTATGTGCGGAAACAGAAATGCTTCAGCAAATTTTACCACATTTGTTTGGTTATCATCTATTGCAAATCAGTAATATTGGGCATAGTAACCTATTAAAAAGTAGTCTTATCAAACATCGCTGTATTCTGAGCATGTATGCTAATATTGTTGATTCGCCATATACAAGTATATATGGACTAGCAGACGCTTTACCGATTGCTCATGATACTATTGATGTTGTGGTATTGCCGCATGTATTAGAATTTGAAACTAACCCGCATGAAATATTACGAGAAATAGAACGTGTTCTGATCCCTGAAGGTCATTTGGTTATTTTAGGATTTAATCCAATTAGTTTGTGGGGAATGAGAATGCGGCGAAATGTCCCATGGAACGGAAAATTTTTATCATTATTACGACTCAAAGATTGGTTAGCTTTATTAAATTTTGAAGTGATAGAACAACATATTTTCTTTTTCGCAGTTCCATTTCGTAACGACCGTTTAAAAAAATATACTGCTGTCATAGAAAAAATCGGTTCTCGATGGACTAAAAACTTTGGAGCTGTTTATATCTTAGTTGCTAAAAAACGAGTGGCAACTTTAACTCCTATTAAGCAAAGATGGTTGGCTCAACCAGCTATGATAACAGAAGCAATTGGAACTTCATTTAAACAAAAGTGAATACAGTAGAAGCTTTTACTGATGGTGCTTGTCGTGGTAATCCGGGACCGGGAGGCTGGGGAGTTCTATTACGCCAACAAAGTAAAGAAACTAAACTATATGGTGGCGAACCAGACACGACTAATAATCGTATGGAACTTTTAGCTGCTATTATGGCACTAGAAAATCTTCCTCCAGCAAGCCATGTACGCCTAACCACTGATTCTAAATATGTGCAGCAGGGTATCACTGAATGGATAACTAATTGGATACGACGAGGTTGGAAAAATGCCAATAAGGAACCAGTTAAAAATGTTGATTTGTGGAAACGTTTACATGCCATTTCTCAACAGCATAAAGTTGATTGGCGATGGGTTAAAGGTCATAGCGGACATCGGGAAAATGAAATAGCGGATAAATTAGCTAATCAAGGACTTGATTCTAGTTTACAAAAAAATCCTAAAATAGCTGATGATTCTACCAAATATGAGATTCAGGACAATTCTAACATGCGTAAAATTGTATTAGATACAGAAACTACTGGTATTGATCCAGCTGCTGGACATCGTATTATTGAAATTGGTTGCGTAGAAATAGTTAATCGTCGTATAACTGACAATCGTTATCACCAGTATATTAAACCTAATCGTAAAATTGATGATGGAGCGGTTAAAGTTCATGGTATAACAACTGAATTTCTAAGCGATAAACCACTTTTTTTTGAAATAGTTGATGAATTCATGAATTTTATCAAAGGTTCTGAACTAATCATCCACAATGCAAGTTTTGATGTTGGTTTTATTAATCATGAGTTGAAATTACTTAAACAAAGTTGGAAACCAGTCAACAAGTATTGTAAAATATTAGACACTTTAGCATTGGCTAGAAAACATCATCCGGGCCAAAAAAATAATTTAGACGCTTTGTGTAAACGCTATGGTATTGATAATTCTAACCGACAGTTACATGGTGCATTGCTTGATGCTGAAATATTAGCAGAATTGTATTTGGTCATGACTGGTGGACAAGTTAGTTTATTGGGAAGCAGTAAACTGGCTACTGAAACAAATACTATAAAACGTATATCTGAAAACAGGGAATCTCTAGCCATAATTCAGCCCACTGAAGAAGAATTGCAAGCTCATGTTAAATATTTAAAAATTCTTGATAAAGCAAGTGGTGGGAAATGTGCGTGGAAGGATTAATTAGGCATGATGAGTGAAGGAGAATAAAAAATGTATATTGTTATGACAGCTTCAGAATGTGCCCCAGTATCTAAAGTTGGTGGACTTGCTGATGTGGTTTACGGTCTTAGTAGAGAATTGGAAATTCGAGGCAATCAAGTAGAAATTATCTTGCCAAAATATGATTGTATGCGTTATGACCATATTTGGGAACTACAAATTGTCTATCAAGATTTATGGGTTGCATGGGGAAATGGAGCAATTAATTGTACCGTATGGTTTGGTATGGTTGATGGCCGTCATTGCTTTTTTATAGAACCACATTCAAACGATAATTTTTTTAATCGAGGCCAATATTACGGTTTTCATGATGATGCCATGCGATTTGCTTTTTTTAGTAAAGCCGCACTTGAATTTATGTTACAAACCAATAGGCATCCTGATGTTATCCATTGTCATGATTGGCAGACCGGATTAATACCGGTGTTACTGTTTGAAATTTATCAACAGCAAGGAATGTCTCATTCTCGGATTTGCTATAGTATTCATAACTTTAGGTATCAGGGTATAACTGGAGCAAATATTTTAGCTGTTACTAAATTAGACCGTCCTGAATATTATCATCATCATGATCGTTTGCAGGATAATATGCACGTTGGGGCGTTGAATTTTATGAAAGCCGGCATCGTGTATTCAAACTTTGTCACTACAGTATCGCCGAGACATGCGTGGGAAGCACTTTATACCGATCAAGGTTATGGATTAAGTGATACTTTACATGTACATAGGGATAAATTCAGTGGTGTTCTCAATGGATTAGACTATGGAGTTTGGAACCCAGAGATAGACCCTTTGATTCCTCATCATTATAATATAGTTGATTTAGAAGGTAAATATTTTAATAAAGAAGCATTATGCGATAAATTATTATTAAAAAAACAATATAAACCAATTATTGCTTATGTGGGACGGTTAGATGTGCAGAAAGGAGTACATTTAATACGGCATGGGTTGTTTTATGCTTTGCAAAATAATGCTCAATTTATAGTATTAGGCTCAAGTCCTGAAACCAAAATAAATAATGATTTTTTACATTTAAAGCATGAACTTAATGAGAATGAAGATTGTCATTTAGAAATTGGTTTTGATGAAGAATTGGCTCATCTTATTTATGCTGGTGCTGACATGATAATTATGCCAAGCATGTATGAACCTTGCGGATTAGCTCAGATGATTGCTTTACGATATGGTACAGTTCCCATTGTACGGTCAGTTGGAGGACTTGCTGATACTATTTTTGACCGTGATTATTCAGATAAGCCAATCACAGCCCGAAACGGTTATGTATTTAATGAAGCTGATTATGATGGTCTTGAATCGGCAATGCAGAGAGCTATTGGTCTGTGGCATAACTACCCAGAGCAATTTCGGAAATTAATAATTCAAGGTATGCAGTATAATTTCTCTTGGCATCGTTCTGGGCAACATTATTTAGATATTTATGATTTGATAAGAAAAAAATAGATTATAGATTTAAGTTTTGGTATTTTGTCAGAAGACGCAAGCATTGCGTCTCTACATAAATATTTATATAAATATATGAAATTTAATCATAAGTCAGTTCCATTAATTGCAGCAGATTGGTTTGCCAATGGATATTATCAGACTCGGCATGTTTAATAATAATACTAGCTAATACAATAACATTTCCTTCTGAATGTTGGACCACATTAACTATTTTCCCAACTTTTTCGTCATCAACCTGAACATCATCTCCCGGTTGAGGAATTTCACAAGTATCTATATTGGCAAGATATAATTTACGTTTAAGCTTGCCTAAATAATGTACTCTTGCAACAACTTCCTGTCCCGTATAACAACCTTTACTTAAACTGATCCCATTTATCTGTTGATAATTTACCATTTGCGGAACAAATTCTTCTGTTGTAGCCAAACCAATTGTTGGTAAACCAGCGAAAATATCTAATAGCTGCCATATTTTTGAATTTACTGAAGAAATGACTTGATGACAATCAGGCATTGTATCACTGATAATAATATATCTTGGTATAGTTCCGGCAATTTTTAATATAGTTGTTGTTCCTTTAGTTATGCTACTGTCAATTGTTGTTGGAGGGTTAAACAGGCAATCCGCTACAATTTTTTGGCTATTATTGCCACTGATACCGATACAGGTCAAATTATCGCTGGCATTTTCAAGTTTCACCGCAGAGCGTAACACAAACATTTGTAAGCGTTTTAAGGTAGGAGCGAGGCTTTCTTGTGGCAATAATAGGTAAAAAGCTTCTTCACGTTGGAAGATTCTGAGGCTAACTATGATTCGGCCTTTATGATTGCACCAAGCACTTAATTGATTGTGTTCTGCATCAACTTTAGTTATGTCATTGGTGAATTGGCCTTGTAAGAATTGTTTAGCATCAGTACCAGTGATTTTGATTAATCCTAAATGAGATAATTTTGTTATAGTATCTGTTTCTAAATCTTTAAATTGTTTGATATTTTTCATGGTATATTGGGTTAATTAAGGGCATATTCCCATTTTCACGGTTATTGAAAATACAATATAGTATACCTTATTCAATTTAGTTCTGATGCCAAACGCAAAAAGACCTGATAGGTTTTGTTAGAATCTATCAGGTCTAAAATGTTAAATCGCCTAAACGGCAAAATGTCAGAATCAAAATTTTCAGGATTATAGAATTTTCAGAATGGTTTCCAACTGTTTCGGGGTTTAATTCTGTTAATTCTTAAATTCTGTGAATTCTGATTCTGACAAAGATGTTCAATCACCTAAACGGTGAACCTTCATATAAAGTTAGGTAAATCTTCTTTTTTTTAAAGAACAATAAAATAATGGTATCAAATATAATTTAATTTATATTGTCAAATTTTTTAACACTGGAGTTATAGCCTGATTAAGATAATCATAACCAGTTGCTGTTAAATGCAATGAATCTAAATTAACGTTTTTATGCCATTGGCCTTGGGAATTTTTAAGAACTTTTTCGGTATTAATAACATGTAATAGCTCAGTTTTAGGCAAATTTAACCAATATTGATTAATTTCTTCTATACTGTGAGAAACCTTTTCATCCCATACCAACCTACGCAATATTTCTAGTTTCGATATTTGGATAATCGTCAAAAAAATAACTTCAATTTCCTGAGCTTGTAAAGATTCAACAAAAAACTTAAGGTTGTCTTGACATTGTTGGATAACAGCTTGCTTAAGATGCGGTTGCACACCTAACAAATTAACATCATTCCCACCAGTTTGTAATATAACTATATCTGGTTTAAGCTCCAATACATCTTTCTCAAAACGCTTTCGACTCCATGCTGTTGTTTCACGACTTATTCCCCGATTAATAAACTCAAACCCTTTTAAATCAGGTAAATTTTTCCACATTTCGATACGAGAATCACCAAATAATACAACTCGTTTCTGCTTTTTTAAAGGTAAATTATTTTGATAATAATCTTTATTATTAGGAAAAACTTCTGAATGTTTAGCTCGGGTATAGTATTTTTTAGCGGTATAAAGCAAAATACCGTTGGCTATCACAGAAATTATTAACGATCCGATTAGAAAATATTGTATTTAAGTTTTCAATTGTTGAGTGATCCAGTGAAGATAAAAAATAACATTAATTCATTCTGTTGAACTTAAAGCCATTAAATTAATTTCCTTTTCAAACCATATGTTTTCATCTATTGAAGAATTTTCCAAATTCAAGCCAAGAAAAATACCAAAACCTCACGATTAAGTCATATCTTGATAATAACATAAAATTATAGCACTGCGTTGATTTTTTGGGAGTTGTTGTAATGCAATTTGTACTTGAAGCATAACGTCTTGTTGCTGTTTTTCAGTAGCTGGTTGCTGTGGGTCTATTAATTCAACTTCGGTTATATTAACTGTTTTTCCTTTTATTTGTCGATAAAAATCCATACAAAGATTATGAGTTATACTGTGCAGCCAAGTTGATACTTTAGCTTGCGGTTTCCATTGATGAGCTTTTTGCTAAACTCTAACAAAGGTTTCCTGTACAATATCATCTG
This sequence comes from Candidatus Halobeggiatoa sp. HSG11, assembly GCA_030378105.1. Taxonomy (GTDB): domain Bacteria; phylum Pseudomonadota; class Gammaproteobacteria; order Beggiatoales; family Beggiatoaceae; genus DRQV01. Next base: position 23,487 of record JAUCGL010000047.1, read on the forward strand.
CATCTGCTGGATTGCCCAACATATGCTGGGCAAACTTATGTAATTTTGTCAAATGTCGATCAACAAGTTTAACAAAAGCCTGCTGATCGCCAGTTTGAATTTGTTGCATAAGCATCTCATCCGAAATAGCTTTCACTTAAAATATTAATTGGTTTGACCCAATTCTTCCTTAGTTATGATGCCATTTTCATCAGTATCAAACCTATTGAATAAAGGTATATTAGCGGTAAATTCACTAATAGAAATTTGTCCATCACCATCGTTATCTAAACGTTCCATCTGATTATTTCTACCACCATGACAGCCACCTTTTTTACCTTTACCACGTTGTGTAGCTTGATTTTGTTCTCTCTTTTCAGCTCTGAAATTTTCTAATTCATCAAAGCTAACCAACTCATTGCCATCAACATCCATTTGATTAAAATGTTCGGTACGCACTGATTGAACTTCATCAAGGGCAATTTGTCCATCTTGATTAACATCAAAACGTTCCATTAGACGGTCTACTCTGTTTTGTATCCGTGTTGTTTGCATTTGAGCCCAATCGCCGTTTCCTTGTCCATTCCCATGACCATATCTAGCCACTGTTACGTTAGCAGCGAGACCTAATATGATAGCAGATGATAATACAATTATAGTTTTCATGATAATATTCCTGATTAAATTTCAAGTTTGTATAACCTAACATATTATGTTAAACGCAAGTTAAATATTTTCCTGTCGCTATTTTTATAAAATAATTTTGAAGAGCCTCTTATCATTCCAAACGGCTTCGTTATGCATGTGGGAACGATAGAGAACCTTTGACTTAAAATAACAACAAAGCTTAACGTTAAATCAATCAGCTAAACCTTGTAAATTCTGATTATGCACATAAAAAATATCCAATTCAACCAAATTTTTAACATATGAAATATATCAAGGTAGGTTCCGCTTCTCTTAACCAAACTCCACTCAACTGGAACAATAATAAAAACAATATAATAGATACAATAAATACAGCTAAAAATAACAAAATAAATATATTATGTCTGCCAGAACTCTGTATAAGTGGTTATGGTTGTGAAGATGCTTTTTTAGCTCCGGGAACTTTAAATCAATCATTACAAGTATTAGACGCAATCGTACCTCACACCAAAGACATAATCGTTGCCGTTGGCTTGCCATTATTGCATCAAAATCGAATTTATAACACAGTCGCATTATTAGCCAACGGTAAAATTTCTGGTTTTGTGGTGAAACGATTTTTGCCAAACGATGGTATTCATTACGAAAAAAGATGGTTTCATACCTTTCCACATGATGTCCAAACAACTATAACGATAGACAATCAACAATACCCAATCGGTGATATTTACTTTGATTGTGGTGGAGTTCGGATTGGATTTGAAATTTGTGAAGAAGCATGGGTAGCAGACCGACCCGGTATTAAACTAGCTGCCAAAGGTGTAGACATAATCCTCAATCCCAGTGCCAGCCATTTTGCATTTGGTAAACATGAAATCCGAAAACGCTTTATGCTAGAGGGTTCAAGAGCTTTCAGCGTCAGCTATATCTACGCCAATTTACTTGGCAATGAAGCTGGTCGAGCTATCTATGATGGTGATGCTATGATTGCCAGTGGTGGACAGATGCTTGCTAGTAGTAAACGCTTCAGTTTCAAATCTTACCAGCTAATTGACGCTTTGATAGATATTGATTTAACTAGTATTTCACAAGCTCGTACCAGTGATTGGCAACCAGCAAATTGCATTCATGTTCCTTTCAATTATTTTGTTAATTCCCCTCAGCAGAATTCGCCAACTTATGAGGCATGGGAAATCAGTCCGAACCTTAAAGAAGAGGAATTTACTCGTGCCGTTACGCTAGGATTATTTGATTATCTGCGTAAAACTCATTCGCAAGGTTTCGTGATTTCTCTCAGTGGTGGAGCTGATTCTTCTGCTATTGCTTGTTTAGTCCGTTTAATGGTTGAACAAGGAGTGGCCGAATTAGGAACTAAAGAATTTGGAGCTAAAATTGGCTTTGCGATTCCAGCCAAAAAAACTATTACTAATATTTTACAATTAATTTTAACTTGTGTTTACCAAGCAACGGAAAATTCAAGTAAAACTACTAAAAGAGCTGCCAGTACTTTAGCAAATAATTTGGGAGCTAAGTATATGGAATTAGATGTTGACAGCTTAGTTAAAGATTATGTGGATAAAGTATCTTATGCGATAAAACATAAGCTCAATTGGCAAGACCATGACATAGCTTTGCAAAATATTCAAGCCAGAGTACGTTCTCCTAGTGTTTGGTTAATAGCTAATTTAAACAAAGCGTTATTATTAGCTACAAGTAATCGCTCTGAAGTCGCTCTGGGTTATGCAACGATGGATGGTGATACAAGTGGTGGTTTAAGTCCTTTGGCAGGTATAGATAAGGATTTTTTACGTCATTGGTTGCGTTGGTTAGAGCAAGAAGGACCTATGAATTTAAGTAACATACCAGCTTTGGCCCTAGTCAATCAACAAGCTCCAACTGCTGAGTTGCGACCACCCGACATGCAGCAGAAAGATGAAGATGATTTAATGCCATATCCTTTACTTAATATGATAGAAAAAGCTGCTATTCGAGATCGGCAAACTCCTTATGAAATATTTTGTTTATTACAGATTCATTTTGATAAATATGAGAAACAGCAATTATTAACTTGGATTGAAAGGTTTTTTACTCTTTGGAGTCGTAATCAATGGAAACGAGAACGTTTTGCCCCCAGCTTTCATTTAGATGATACTAATTTAGACCCCAAGACTTGGTATAGATTTCCTATTTTATCAGGTGGTTATGAAGAAGAATTGGCTGAAATGAGGCGAAGAGCTTAAATAATTTATTAGGATTTACGCATTGACAAAAGCTAAAAGATATTAATTTTTTATAACTTATTATTGTTCCCAAATTCCTGTTCTCGTCGTTATACATTAAGTCCCAATATACAAGGGTGGATAGAATGAAATCCACCTTTTAAATTTGGTGGGTTTCCACTTCGTTCCTACCCACCCTACATATTTTTTAGACGCAAGCATTGCGTCTCTACATTTTGTAAATCTTTGCCATGATATTTAAACATCTACCGAAAAGAATGCAATTTTATTAGCACGATTTATAACCTAGCATAAACCTGTTCCAAATCAGCTTGAGTATCAACAGAAATAACATCATGTTCGGTAACAAAAGTATAAATACTTCTGCCAGCTTGTAAAAATTTCAATTGTTCTAATTTTTCAGTTTGTTCCAAAGAGCTTTCGGGAAGTTTAGCATATTCTTCTAGCACAGCACGCTTATATCCATAAATACCTACATGCCCAAAAAAATCATGCTGTTTAATCCAATCATCTTTATTAAAATCACGCACATAAGGAATAGGGTTACGAGAAAAATATAAAGCATAACCATCATGCCGTCTAACTATTTTTACTAAGTTTGGATCGAATAATTTTTCAGTAGTTTTAATAGGATAAGCTGGAGTTACTATGTCTGGTAAAGGATTAATAGTAGCAAATATTTCAATTAATTGACTTATTATATTTGGCTCTATCAATGGTTGGTCAGCTTGCACATTGATAATTATATCAGCTTCCAATTTATCTAAAATTGCCACTATCCGCTCAGTGCCAGAAGTACAAGCACCAGTCATCCATACTTTACCTCCCCAACTTGTCACCAAAGTAACAATTTCCTCGGAATCAGTGACAACATGGACTTCATCTACTTTATTGATTTGCAAACAACGTTCATAAACATGCTGCAACATTGGTTTACCTGCAATATCAATTAAAACTTTATTGGGTAAACGGGAGGATTTAAGACGGGCTGGAATAACTACGATTGTTTTTAAATTGTTCATTTTCAAATTCGCTCATCAAGCATTGTAAAAATTGTTCTGCAACTTGTTCAAATTCCATTTTAATTCCTAATTCAGACAATTGAGTTACTTCTAAATCAGCATAACCACATGGATTAATTCCTTGAAATGGTTGCAAATCCATATCGACATTTAAACTCAAACCATGATAACTACAACCTTTTCTAATTCTTAGGCCCAAAGCAGCAATTTTCTTATTGTTTACATAAACTCCGGGGGCATTATCACGTCGATTGGAACTGATTTTAAGAATTGAAAGATAATTGATTATTGCTTGTTCTAATGTGTGAACTAGTTTTTTAACGCCTAAATTGACTCGTTTAATATCCATTAAAACATAAACTATCAATTGACCGGGGCCATGATAAGTTACTTGTCCACCACGATCACTTTGATAAACTGGAATATTACCAACATTAAGCAGATGTTCTGGTTTACCAGCTTGACCTAAAGTATAGATAGGTTGATGTTGTAATATCCACAATTCATCCGGGGTATCAGCATAACGAGTGTCAGTGAAATGCTGCATAGCCTGATGAATTGGTTGATATTCAACTAGACCTTGATTACGGATTATAACTTTTTCCATTTAATGCTTGATACAAAATCAATTGTGAATGGTTAATTTTTAATACAAAACATTAAGTCATTCACCAATTCACTTTTTAAAAAAGTTAATGCCCATCATCATGAGGAGGGTGCATAGTTTTTTCTGTGTACGCAAAAATTAACCCTGAAAATACGAAAGTTAAGTGTAACATAATTAACCAAAATACTTCTATTTCCCATAATGAATTACCGGTGATTAATTCTTTGTTGCCTTCTTCAGAAATATGGATGAATACTTTCAACAATTCGATGGATGAAATGGCTACAATTGAGCTGATAACCTTGAGTTTTAAGCCAGCATAATCAACTTTACCCATCCATTCGGGCCGATCAACATGACCTTGAATAGCATCAATTTTAGATACAAAATTTTCATAGCCACTTAGGATGATCATTAACAGTAAATTGGCAATTAAAACAATATCTATCAATCCTAAAATACTAAGGATCAGTTCGGTACTTGAGGCATCAGCAATAGTTGGAACGATATAAATGAATTTTTTAACAAATTTAACTAATAGAATAACCAAAGCACCAACTAAACCAATGTAAAATGGTGCTAGTAACCATCTACTTCCAAACAATATTGTTTCAATAAGATTTTCAATAAAATCAGCAATTTTTTTTAACATAATATATAAATTAAAGGGTTATGGAAATCCAAGATTTATCTTGGGGAATTATTTTATTTGTCATATATGTTCAACATTATTGAGGTTTTTTTTAATCAATCTCAAGTATAAGCTAGATTTTATTGTCTTATATTCGATTATCAAGCTTTTAAAGAATTGACGATTATTGAGCTGGAAACATAGTGGAATAGACACTTCATAATTTTTTCTTTTTTGAGTTGTGTTTCAAATGGTAATTTATGTGATAAAAGTGTATAATAAAAACAGTATATTATAACTAACAGAAACAAAGTAAAGAAATATGACAATAATAATTCCTGTTGCACTATAGCAATTCTTAATTATGAATGGTTAATTATTAATGATTTTGACTTTCATTAACAATTAATTATTCACAGTTAACCATTCATAATTAAATATACATATCAATTAGTTATAAATTATCCCGAACATCTATGTCTATAAAAATATCAGAT
>JAUCGL010000048.1 GCA_030378105.1 Candidatus Halobeggiatoa sp. HSG11
ATTTAATTGTGAATGGTTAACTGTGAATAATTAATTGTTAATGAAAGTCAAAATCATTAATAATTAACCATTTTTCATTCACCAATTCACAATTAAATAGTACATTTCTGGTAAATCCCGAACACCTTTATGAGGAATATCCTACTTATTTAATTTGGTAACGTAATGAACTATTTGATATTATTTAATAAGTATTTATTTCTTATGAAAATACTGAATAAAATTGATATGTTATAATACCATTTTTAATTTTGGAGAATGTTAAATGAAACTGTCATATGCAGTTGTATTGTCGTCCCTGTTAGCAGTTGGTAGTGCATTTGCTGCTAAATCCCCACCACCTATTTCAGATGCTGAGTTTGAACAAGGTAAACAAATCTTTTTTGAACGTTGTGCTGGTTGTCATGGAGTATTGCGTAAAGGAGCAACTGGTAAACCATTAACACCTGATATAACTTTAGAAAAAGGTACTGAGTATCTTAAAGTATTTATTGCTTTTGGTTCACCAGCAGGTATGCCAGCTTGGGGGTCTTCCGGTGATCTTTCTGAAGCTGAAGTTGATTTAATGGCTCGTTATATTCAGCATGAACCACCAGTTCCACCTGAATATAGTATGGCAGATATGAAAGCTTCTTGGAAAGTTTTGATTCCACCTGAATCACGGCCTACTGAAAAGTTAAATATTTTTGATGTAGAAGATTCTTTTTCCGTTACTTTGCGTGATACTGGTGAAATAGCATTGATTGATAGCGATACCAAGAAGATGATTACTATCATCAAGACTGGTTATGCTGTGCATATTTCCCGTTTATCAGCTTCCGGTCGTTATTTATATGTGATTGGACGTGATGCTAGAATTAACTTAATTGATTTATGGATGGAAATTCCTGCAACAGTTGCTGAAATAAAAGTTGGTATGGAAGCACGTTCAGTTGAAACTTCTAAATTTGAAGGTTGGGAAGACAAGTATGCAATTGCTGGTACTTACTGGCCACCTCAGTACGTTATTATGGATGGTGATACTTTAGAGCCAAAGAAAATTGTTTCTACTCGTGGCATGACAGTTGATACTCAAGAGTTTCATCAAGAACCTCGGGTTGCTGCTATTATAGCTTCACATGAACATCCTGAATTTATTATCAATGTTAAAGAAACTGGTAAAATTTTATTAGTTAATTATGAAGATTTAGCTAATTTAAAAACTACTAGTATTGATGCTGCTCGTTATTTACATGATGGTGGTTGGGATTCAAGCAAACGCTATTTTATGTCAGCAGCTAATAAATCTAACAAAATTGCAGTAGTTGATTCTAAGGATGGAGTGTTGGAAGCTTTGGTTGATGTTGGTTCTATTCCTCATCCGGGTCGTGGTGCAAACTTTGTTGATCCTCAATTTGGGCCAGTATGGGCTACAAGTCATTTAGGAGATGCAAGTATTTCTTTGATTGGTACTGATCCAGAAGGTCATCCGGAAAATGCTTGGAAGGTAGTACGTACTTTACAAGGTCAAGGCGGTGGTTCTTTATTTATTAAGACTCATCCAAATTCCAATAATTTGTGGGTTGATACTGCTTTAAATCCTGATACTGGCATGAGTCAATCAATTGCGGTGTTTGATATTCGTGATTTAGATGCTGGTTTTGTGGTATTACCGATTGCTGAGATGGCTGATAATCTTGGTGAAGGTGCTAAGAGGGTTGTTCAACCTGAATATAATCGTTTTGGTGATGAGGTTTGGTTCTCTGTTTGGAATGGTAAAGAGCAAACTTCTGCGATTGTTATTTTGGATGATAAAACTCGTAGACTGAAGAATATTATTAAAGATGAGCGTTTAATTACCCCAACAGGTAAATTTAACGTTTATAATACTATGCATGATGTTTATTAGTTGATGTAGGTAGTTTGTAGGGTGTATAAACGGTAGTGTCATGTACCATTTTTATTAAAATACACAATATTTTATTTATCCAATTGGTGTATGACGCTTTGCTTATACACCCTACAAACTCAGGATAACCAGTCTTTTAAAGTGGACTCTTGACATCCATGTCTCGTGCCGCTTAACATAAGTGTTATACTTTATAGATAACACCAATAACAAGGGTTGTATGAATGAAAGCTAAAGAAAAAAAGTTCCTACATTTTTTAGAAGGATCAGATAAACACTTCGTGATACCAGTTTATCAAAGGAACTATGATTGGAAAAAAGAACAATGTAAACAATTATTTGATGACCTTTTAGATATTGGAAATTCAGACAGGACTCATTTTCTTGGTTCAATTGTATCAATTTATCATGATGATGGTGATGATCGTGAATATTTAATTATTGATGGGCAACAGCGTCTTACAACTTTATCTTTATTACTTTTAGCAATTTATAAATTGATAGATCAAGATATTGTCCAATCTTCAGTCAATAAAACACAAATAATTGATGAGTATCTGATAAATAAATATTCAGAGGACGATAAAAAAATCAGACTGAAACCAGTTAAAAATGACAAGAATGCTTTTTCAGCATTGTTCAAAGATGAAAATAGCTATTTGCAAGAGACCAATATAACACTTAATTATCAATATTTTTATGATCGAATAACGAACGATGAGATATCAGTTGATAATTTGTTTTATGCTGTTAAGCAGTTAGTAATAGTTGAAATAGAATTAAAAAATGGGGAGGATGACCCACAATTAATTTTTGAGAGTTTAAATTCAACTGGTCTTGATTTAACAGAGGCAGACAAAGTTCGTAATTTTATTTTAATGAAAGAGAGTCCGACAGTTCAAGAACAATTCTATATTGATTTTTGGAACAAAATTGAAATAAATACCAATTATAATGTCAGTAATTTTATTAGAGATTACCTAACAATAAAAGAAAGAATAATTCCCAATAAAAACAAAGTTTATATTCATTTTAAAAGATACGTTTTAGAAAATGTAACAGATACCAAACTATTATTAATTGATCTCTTAAAGTTCTCTTCCTTTTATAAGAAAATTATTAATTCAAAGGAACAAAACGATAAAATAAGTATTGTCGTAAATAAAATAAATAGGCTTGAAAGCATTGTAACGTATCCATTTATAATGGAGGTGTTCAATGACCACAAAGATAGCATTATTAGTGAAGGTGATGTTGTCTCCATACTTGAAATAATTGTAACATTTGTATTTAGGCGGTTGATTTGTGAAGTACCAACTAACTCTTTGAATAAAATATTTATGACTATGGGGAGAGAAATTAAAAAACATAATGACTACGAAGATAATTATGTCGATATATTTAAATATATCCTCACTCATAAACGATTATCGCAAAGAATGCCTGAAAATGATGAATTTGGTTCAAAAATAGTTAAAAAAGATGTGTATAATTTTAAAAGTAAGAATAAGTTGTTTTTGCTTGAGCAATTAGAAAATTTTAACAATAAAGAACGTGTCGATATAGAAAGCTTGATTGATAATAACGATTTAAGCATTGAACATATCATGCCACAAACATTAACATCTAAGTGGCGAGAATCATTAGGTGTTAATTTTGCTGAAATTCATGAGGAATATCTGAATACATTAGGTAATATAACCTTGACTGGTTATAATTCTAGTATGAGCAATAAACCATTTCTTGAAAAACGAAATATGGAAAAAGGTTTTAAAGAGAGTAGATTATATCTTAATAAATCACTCTGTGAAGTTGAACATTGGGATGAAGATACTATTGTAAGTCGTGCAAAATCACTTGAAAATAGAGCTTTGAAAGTATGGGGATACCCAATAAGTAATTATGAATCTGCCGATGAAATACTAAAACTATTCACCCTTGACGATGACAACAAAAGTTTTACTGGTGAAAAAATTATATCTTTCAAATTTATGGAAGAAAAAGAAAAAAAGGTTAATAGCTGGAAAGAATTATACAAAAAAGTATGTCTAATATTGTACGAACTTGACCCCATAAAATTTAAACAAATCACAACGGATTATACATTTACCTATAATGGTGATATTTTAAAAGACAGCATTAAAATTGATAATTTTCAAATATACTCAAATTTAAATATTGAGTCATTTCTATCTAGGCTAAGAATCATTGTCAAAGAAATGGAATTAGAATTAGATGATCTGAGTTTTATTATCAAGTAAAAAACGTATAACAAATAAATCCAGCGGACGCAAAAAGCCGTGCTACTGATTTAAACGTTATCCTGCTGAGACGTTTCACCCTTGCTATGCTTCTCCAAGCCAAATAACTCGTAAGCCGTATATAATTAATAAATTAAGATTTGGTAGGGTGCATAAGTGGTAACGTCATGCACCATTGTCAATTTTATTAAAATATACGAATATTTTTTTATCATTTATCCAATTGGTGTATGACGCTTTGCTTATACACCCTACAGGCTCTACAGGCTCTTCAAATCAGGTTATTTCAATGAAAACAATCAAATATATTCGTGCATTAACATTTATGCTGTCATTTGTATTAATGGCAGTGATAAATATATCCATAGCTGAAATCATTGATAAAGGTGAAATAAAATTTAAGCGTGGCAGTTCATCAGGAACGGTTTCCGGTTTAATTATACGTGGAGATAGTGATCAATATTCCTTAATGGCCGGAGCTGGCCAATGGATGGAAGTTGAAATAAGCTCTCTGGAAGATAATGCTGTTTTTCAAATCTCTATTTACAGTTATGGTACAGGCGAAGATGTACAACTTGAAAATGCTGAAGATGGAGATGATGCTAAACAATGGCAAGGTTGGTTGCCAAATCCCGGATATTCAAAAAATGGGAAATAAAATGCGGTAGATATTGTAGTTGGAGGAACACGGGGCAATCCAACATACGAGCTTATCGTAACGATTAGAAACCAACCTGAGAAATAAATCTAGTCAAGCAAGTAATTTATAAGCCGTATATATCTGATTAATAAACTGTAATTTGGTAGCACCTTAAATATAATATGAGAAAAAACCTGTATCCGTGAAATAAGAATTTGTGGGTAGTTCCCACAAACCAATGCAGGTATGTTATACAGACATAACCATTTAATAAAATTATGATAATATATGTGCGAAAAAATTAATATAAAAAATGTCCCTGCTACCAAGGACCAACGAATTACAATAACCAAAGATGGTATTTATACAACAAAATCAGATAAGTTGTTATTTAAACTCCCCATGACCAAAAGTTTTTATATGGTAATAATGATATATTTGGTTGCCCACTACCGTAATTGGTTGTTTTTTTTTAGGATTTAATATTTCGGTAGTCCTCCAATATGTAGTGTTAAACCTGCTTATGTATTTGAGACTTAACATGTTTTTTGGAGTCATCACTACTTTTTGGAGGACTACCAATATTTCTTTGTCTGAATCAGAGTTAACAGAATTATAGAATTTTCAGAATTAACAATCTTTAAAACTTAGGATACAGAATAATAATTAATGGGATATGTTAATTCTTTCAATAAAATATCATGATTTATGATTTATGGTTTTTAATTCTGAAAATTCTATAATTCTGTTAATTCTGATTCAGATAATTAAGCAAGATTCACCGTTTTAAAAAAGTCTTGAGGAAAAATTCCCCAAGAGCTACTCAAATAAAACCCCTACTGCCGCAAATCCTTAACAACTCGCTTAACCTCCAGATCATCCTCCAACTGTTCAACTGTAAAACCTAACTTTTTCACTAATGACAGCATTGGTTTATTAACCGTCAAAACTTCACCTTCAAACCTAGAAATACCCTTATGTTTCGCCGACTGCATCAAAGCTCGCATTATCTTAAAACCAATGCCCATGCCATGATATTGATCAGAAACCACCAACGCAAAATCAGCCGAATTACCATCTGGATTAGTTATATAACGCCCAACTCCCAACTCCTCAGTAGCCGTCACCGCCACAAAAGCCATCTCTCTGTCATAATCAATCTGCGTAAAACGAACAATCATTTCAGGAGTTACCTCTTGTAAAGCTTGCATAAAACGAAAATATTTACTACGCTCCGACAAATTATGAATAAAATTCTTTTCTATATCCGCATCTTCTGGACGAATTGGCCGAATTGTTATCTCAACACCATTTGGTAACTGCCAATGACTAATTAATTCATGTGGATACGGATGGATTGCCATATGTGAATAAGGAATTAACTGATGTGAAACTTGAACCTTAATCCGTGCATCAACTGCCATAACACCTTTATCATCCGCAATTAATGGATTAATATCCAACTCCACAATTTCCGACAATTCACTGACCATAGTTGATACATTCAACAAAATATCTATTAAAGCCTTGCAGTTAATCTCTGGTAATTGCCTGAATTTGCGTAAATATTTAGCAGCTTTAGTTTTACTTATCATCTGCTTAACCATATATTCATTCAATGGTGGCAACGCAACCGCTTTATCCTGTAAAACCTCAACCATCGTACCGCCCAACCCAAAACTAATCGCTGGTCCAAACACTGGGTCACGAATCACCCCAATCATCAACTCTCGACCATTAAAAGAACTATACATTGGTTCAACAGTCATAATAACTTTATCAATATCAGCATGATTCTTTTTAATAAGACTTTCCATTTCATGAAAATAATGAGCTATTTCCTGCACGCTATTAATATTTAACCGCACTCCACCTACATCAGATTTATGAGTAAATTCAGCCATGTTCAGCTTAAGAACCACAGGAAAACCCATAGTTTCAGCCGCAATCATAGCTTCCTCAGAATTAGAAACTTTAATTGTCTGAGTAACTGGGATATTAAAAGCAGCTAAAATAGCTTTCGATTCTTGAGTGGTAAGTATTTGTCGCCCCTCAGATAATATCCGTTCAATAATTAATAAAGCTCCCTTAATATCAGGATGAGCATGTTCTTTTATAGGAGAAGGAATTTGCTTAAGAAGTTTTTGATTTTGATGATATTTAGTTAAAAAAGAAAAGGCATCAACTGCTACTTCTGGAGTGCTGAAATGAGCAACTCTACTTTTGGCAAATAAATCCCGACCTTCTTGCACTCTGTCACCACCAGTCCACGAAGCTAACACCGGTTTAGAACTATGTTTAGCCCCATCAATAATAAATTGAGCCACTTGAGTTGGATTAGTCATAGCTTGCGGAGTTAAAATAGTCAAAACTCCATCAATATTTTTATCCTGCAAACATATTTTTAACGCTTGTTTATAACGCTCAGGAGTTGCATCACCTAAAATATCAACTGGGTTAGCACGCGACCAAAAAGGTGGCAATACAGCGTTTAAGGAACTCACTGTGGTTGTGGTCAATTCCGCCAAATTGATGCCAACTTCTTCCGCTCGGTCGGTACTCATTACTCCTGGGCCACCAGCATTAGTTATGATTGCCAGTCGGTTGCGTTTGACTACATAGTCGTTGGCAAGCACTCTAGCGGCGGAGAATAATTGAGCAATGCTGTAAGCTCTCACTACTCCAGCTCTTTCAATCGCAGCTTCAAACACATCATCACCACCAATCATAGCTCCAGTATGTGACATAGCAGCCTTGCAACCAGTTTCATAACGACCTGATTTAATTAAAATAACTGGTTTTAATCTAGCAGCAGCTTTTAAACCACTTAAAAAACGGCGAGCGTCAGTGATTCCTTCGACATATAATAAAATGCCGGTTGTTTTGCCATCCATTGCCAGAAAATCCAGCACCTCTCCAAAATCAATATCGGCTCCGGCTCCCATTGATACAACAGTTGAAAAACCAATTTCTTGTGATTGGGCCCAGTCAATAATAGCAGTGCAAACCGCTCCTGATTGTGAGACCAAAGCTAAATGTCCGGTTGGAATCACGCCATAACCAAAGGTAGCATTTAATTGTTCGCTGGGGCGTATAACTCCGAGGCAATTTGGTCCAATTATACGAATATTATAACGATGAGCGATGTCTAATACTTCTTGCTGTAAGCGTTTACCTGTATCACCTAGTTCGCCGAAGCCGGCCGTTATTATTATTATAGAATCAACATTTTTTTCCCCACATTGGCGTACAATACTGGGGACAATTGGTGCTGGTGTTGCTATCACAACTAATTCTAAAACGTCAGGGATGGAATCAATATCAGGATATGCTTTAAGCCCAAGTAATTCTTCATGTTTTGGGTTTATCGGGTATAATCTACCTTGAAATCCAGCTTCTTGCATATTTAATAATAAACGTTGCCCAACGCTTTCTTCTCGCTCAGAAGCTCCAACAATAGCGACAGATTTAGGGGCGAAAAAACGGTTAAGGTAATGAGGACCCATTGTTTGTTTAACTCTCTTTGTATATAATGTTTGAATGTTATTTTGTTTTAACATGCCCAATTTTTTGAGCTGAAATAGGGCTATCAACAGCTTTTTTTTAAGATAATTAGGATTTACGCCTTGACAAAAACTAAAAATATTAATTATCTATAAATTATATGGTTATTATTGTTCTCAAACTCCTGTTCTCATCGTTACACACAAATATTTAAGTACTTGAAATTAAAATATATTATGTAGGATGGATAGAAACGAAGTGGAAACCCACTGAACCTTCAAAATGGTGGATTTCATTTCATTCTATCCACCCTACATTCGATACTTTTGACTTATGTATAACGATGAAAACTCCTGTTTGGGAACACAATGCCATTTAAATTCTGCTTTGAATTGAGATAATATATATCATTATTAATGACGAAGCGGAGCTTCTTGGCAGGGCGTTCCAAAATAGTTTGGGAACGATATTTAAACGGTTTCATTAAATGTTTGTCTTGTCAATGCGTAAGTCCTAGACAAATAATAGCAAAAAAGGATAACTAATTACAATAGATTTTATAACTTAAGGTTAATAGAATTTTAAGGTAGATTAACTAACACTTGCTGTGTAGGAATGTGTGCCGTGACTCTCCAGCGTCCTTCACCTATACATTTTACATCCAACTTGCCGAATTAACCCATCTCATATAAAATCCTCATTATCGACTAGTTTTTTTATGCCCACGTCAAGTTAATGATAAAACTCCAAAAAAAATACAAAAATGGTTAAATTTTATCGAAGATTCTTTAGATGGTGAAATGGATGAAACTGATTATCAAGAATCCATGTTGCAAAAAATAATGACAGCAATTCATAAAAAAAGTATAGACCCAACATTACTCTCAGAAATTAAGGATGAAGCTGCTTGGACAAAAGCTAAAAAACGTTTTGTGGCTGAAGGTAGGAAAGATGGTATCAGAAAAGGAATGGAAAAAGGGGTTTTAATGATGGCGAAAAATATGAAAGAAGCCGGAGTAATTGTAGAAACTATTATGGAAGTAACAGGTTTGCCTATGGAACAAATAGAAAGTTTGTAGGTATAATTATCTGAAAATGCAAAAAAATAATTAACTTTGGTAATAATTGACAATCATAATCATAGGTATTCGTGATAAATGATAATAACTTGAAAAAGTCACTGCCATTTGCGTTAAGGGCAGACACGCAGGTCTACCCCTACAAAACACAATATATTTCAATATGGTAGGGGCGAATCTATGTGTTCGCCCTACTTAACGCAAATGGCAATGTCCATACTTTTCCTCACTTCAATAGGTGAGCAATTACCTTTTGTTAGAACATGAAGGATCAATTTTAATTTTAAACGGTGGCAAAACCTTAAACCACAGCTTGCCGAGTTTTTAAATGCAACTCTTTTAATTGAGCTTGACTAGCTTCCGAAGGAGCAGAAGTTAATAAACAACTAGCAGTTTGCGTCTTTGGAAAAGCAATAACATCTCGAATGGAACTAGCACCACACATCAGCATAACTAAACGGTCCATACCAAATGCAATTCCACCGTGAGGCGGACAGCCATATTTTAAAGCTTCCAGCAGAAAACCAAATTTCTCTTGAGCTTCCTCTTCCCCTATACCTAATGCTTTAAAAACCGTTGATTGCATAGCTAAATCATGAATACGGATAGAACCACCGCCAACCTCATTACCATTTAACACCATATCATAAGCACGAGATAAACAAGTCTCTGGACTTGCCGCCAAAGCTTCAGGTTCAGTGATATTTGGAGCAGTAAAAGGATGATGGAGAGCTGTTAAACGTTTTTCTTTTTCATCCCAATCAAACATCGGATAGTCAATAACCCACAATGGTTTCCAGCCAGATTCAATTAAATCCAAATCTTCCCCAAGCTTTAACCGTAAAGCCCCCAAAGCCTCATTAACAACTTTAGCTTTATCAGCCCCAAAAAAGATAATATCACCAGTTTTGGCTTGAGTCCGCTCCAATAATTTTCCTATCGCATCATCTGGCAAAAATTTAAGAATCGGTGATTGCAAACCCTCTCGTCCAGCCGTTACATCGTTCACTTTAATATAGGCTAATCCCTTAGCACCATAAATTCCAACAAATTTAGTATAATCATCAATTTGCTTACGAGTCAACATCTTAGCACCATTAGGCACACATAAAGCAGCTACTCTACCATTTGGGTCACTTGCTGGTTGAGCAAAAACCTTAAATTCAACCTCTGCCATAAAATCATTAACATCAGTTAGTTCCAGCGGAATTCTTAAATCAGGTTTATCACTGCCATAACGCTGCATGGCCTCGGCAAAAGTCATAACTGGAAATGGTTCGGCCAATTCTTCATCAATCATTTCCTTAAACAGTTGTCGCACCATTGCTTCCATCAAGTTGCGAATGGTTGCTTCATCAATGAATGACATCTCAATATCTAATTGAGTAAATTCTGGCTGTCTATCTGCCCGCAAATCCTCATCCCGAAAACAACGTACAATCTGATAATAACGCTCCATACCAGACATCATAAGCAATTGCTTAAACAGTTGTGGCGATTGTGGTAACGCAAAAAATTCACCAGCATGAGTTCGGCTAGGAACTAAATAATCTCTGGCTCCTTCTGGAGTTGCTTTGGTTAGCATCGGAGTTTCAATTTCTAAAAATCCTTGCTCATCCAAAAATTTACGCAGAAAACTATTAACTTTAGCTCTCAACTGTAAATTATTTTGCATATCTGGCCGGCGTAAATCTATATACCGATATTTTAACCGTTTATCTTCGCTTACGTCGTGAGCTTCATCTAAGTGAAATGGTGGCGTTTCGGAAGCATTTAAAATTTCAATATCGCTAACAACAACTTCAACTTGACCAGTGGGTAAATCAGGATTAGCAGTGTCTTCAGGACGTTGTCGAACTTTACCTTGAACCCGTAACACATATTCATTACGCACTTGTTCAGCTATATAAAATGCCTCGGCTATTTCCGGGTCAAATACAATTTGAACAATGCCTTCTCGGTCACGCAAATCAATAAAAATAACTCCACCATGATCACGCCGATGGTTAACCCAACCGCACAAGGTGACTTCTTTATCTATAAGTGATTCATTTAAATATCCACAATAGTGGCTACGCATATCTATTTCCATTTTATTCAGTTGGACAAGTTGGACAACAACCCCCGGTTCCACATGGTGGTGCTGGTGGAGAGTCCGATTTTTTATCAGCAAAATCTGTTTTATACCAACCAGAACCTTTAAGGTGAAAAGCTGCTGCGGATACTAATTTCTTAAGGCTATCTTCACCACAATCAGGGCATTTAACCAGTGGTTCATCATTCATTTTTTGTATAGTTTCAAATTTATGTTCACATTTCGTACAAGCATATTCATAAATAGGCATATTTGTCTCCAATTATTTTATAACTAATGATTTTATACAGTAGAGTTGTATTTAGCATTTTTTTCAAAATTTTCAATGATTATTCTAGTTCATTTAATGTTAATTGTTACTGATTTCACATTTAATTTAATGTTGTACGGTTTTTTTATATTTTTGAATTGCAGACTTTAACCTCGGTATAGTCTTAATAGTATTTTCCGATTAAATAGATTACAGTAATACAAAATAAATAATTGATATTTTTGTAGAATTTAATTAATAATTAACCATTCATAACTAATAATTGCTATACCATGTCTCGCAGCAAGTATTTAAAGCAATTGATAAAGAATAGGTAATGTAACAAAACTTAGAATTATACCTATACCAACCAATGCAGCCGCTAAAGAAGGAGCAAGATTGGCCAATATAGCCAATGCACCAGCTGAAATCATTGGTGGCATTCCAGCCTCAAATATGGATACCTGTACTGCTTCCCCTTCTAATCCTCCCAATTTACATATAAATAAAGCAACTAAAGGAGCTGCAACTAATTTTATCACAAGCCCAATTCCAAGCTGGGAAATGACTTTTTTACTAAGAAATAAAGTAAGCTGGAAACCAACAGCAATCATGACTACAGGTACAAGAGTTGATGCTAGTACGTTTAAAATATTAATTACAATAGGTGGATAAACAAATGGCTTGAGAATGAAAGCTAATATCAGTGAAATAAAAGGAGGGAATAATATAATTTTTTTAATTACAGCTATTGTAGTTATTTTTCCAGTTCCATATATAGCAAGAATTATTGAGCCATAGGTTGCTAACGCTAAGAAAGAACCTAATTGGTCATATAAAACAGCGTAAGGAATAGCTTGATTTCCAAAAAATGCTTCAACCAAAGGAAATCCAAGAAAAGATGTGTTGCCCATTGGTATAAGAAGTAAAAGACAACCAGTTGTTGGACGATCCCATTTAAGTAATTTAGATAAAAATAAGATGGTTACACCAGATAGAAATAACATTACCCAAGGCATAAGAGTTGGTACTAATAGGTATTTGGAAAAAACTAAATCTGGAATTTTAAGTAATACTAAAGCTGGTAAAGAAACATAAATAACAAATAAGTTTAAGACATTTCCAGCATCTTCTTTAAAATCTGGAATTTGTTTTAATATCATACCGATAACAAGATATGTTATTACTATAATAAAATTGTCCATAAGATACCATCCATAAAAAAGAAAAATTATTAGAGTTCAAAGCTTCTTAAATCGGTAAATGAATTATAACAGTAGTTCCTATTTCATCAGAAGTTTCAAGCTGAATAGTACCACCTTGTGCTTCTACCATTAATTTGGCCGAGTAAGTTCCCAAACCAGTACCATTACTTTTATTTATCGTTGTGTATTTATCAAAAAATTTATCTCGGATTTCCTCGGGAACTGCTCCTTTATTATGAATGCTGATAATTTTAGTATCTTTTTCACTAAGAGTAATCGTTATATGTTCCATTTTTGGCGATGCTTCTACAGCATTTTTTAACAAATTATCTAACGTGGAATAACATAATATTTTTTCTCCTAACACTGTGAATTTAATATCTTTAGCAATAGGCTTACCACAATAAATTATATCTATAGTTAACTGTTTAAATTCTATGAAATATTTACTATTAAAAATTGCTTTTTCAATAACATCAATGATATTAATTAAAACAGGTGAGCAATGATACTGACCAGTTTCCATTTTATAAATATCAAAAAAACGATCTAGCATATTCCACATTTGATGCCCTGAATTACTTATTTGGGTAAATGCTTTCTTTCTAAATTCAGGTTTTAAATCAGCATCTTCTGCCAAAAGTTCCGAAAATGTTATAATTCCATTTAAAGGTGATTTAAGATCGTGTTGAATAATACGTTCTACATTTCTACGTAAGGTTTCTGCTTTTTCTAAAGCTTCCTTTTGGGATTTTAATTTTTCATAAGCAAATTTCAAATTAAGATGAGTATTAACTCTTGCCAGTAAAACAACTGAACTAAAAGGTTTAGTTACATAATCAATTCCTCCTAACTCAAAACCTTTCAACATGTCTTCATCGGCTGTTTTAGCAGTGAGAAAAATTACAGGAATATGTTTGGTTTTAGTATTGGCTTTAAGACGGCGACAAGTTTCAAAGCCATCTACTATTGGCATAATAACATCCAATAAAATTAAATCAGGACTGATAGTATTAATTGCATCAAGTGCTTGTTGACCATCTTGAGCAACGTGTATATCGTATTCATGTTCTAATAATATGGAACCTAATACTTGAATATTTTTTAAAGTATCATCAACAATTAAAATGAGTGGTTTTTTAGTCATATAGTTTCTTGATTGAGCAATTTTATCAAATTATCTATTAAATCTGGGTATTTCTGCAAAGTAATCGGCAATGTATTAATATCAAATAATTTAGCCTTGACTTATACTTTGCCATTCTGTATTTATTTTGGAGAATGTTTAACAATTCAGATAACTTAAGGGAGCATTTCAGTTTGCTTAGCAATATTCTATTCAAATGGTAAACTAAAATAAAAAGTACTACCTTGCCCTACTTCGCTTTCTACTCCAACTTTTCCATTTAACCTTTCTGCAATCTGTTGGATTATAGATAAACCAAGTCCATGTCCTTCAGCCTGAGCATTTGTGTGTAAACGAGTAAAAGGAATAAACAATTTAGCTTGAGCTTCTGTAGATAAACCTTGACCATTATCTTTTATCCAAAAACGTACCATGTTATCATCTTCTATAATATCGGCTCCTAATTCTAATTTAGGCGGATAACCACCATATTTTAAGCCATTGCTAATATAATTTGCCCAAATTTCTTCTACCCAAGGCCCATAACTGATAACAGTGGGAAAATTGTCTGGAATAGTTATTTCTGCGTTACAGCCATTGATTGCATAAATTAATCGTTCTTGTACTTGTTTAATAATGTTAGACATATTTAATGGTTGCTTATCTATTACATCATCTTTGCTAGTTTTAGCGAATAATAACAAGGAAGTGATAATATCTTCCATTTTATGTCCGGCTTTGGCAACTAAGTTAAGTTGTAACCTTAATTCATCATCTAATAGGTTGTCTTGGATACATATTTCAGCTAATTCATCAGAATAGCCAATAACTGTATTTAGAGGATTTTTTAAATCATGGGCAACGGTGCGAGAAAAAGCATCTAATTGTTGATTGCGTTGTTCTAATTCAATAGTATATTCTTGCATTTTTTTTTGCAACTGATACAATTTGATTTGAGTATTAACCCTTGCCAGTAAAACAACTGAACTAAAAGGTTTAGTCACATAATCAATCCCTCCTAATTCAAAACCTTTTAACATATCCTCATCAGTTGTTTTGGCAGTGAGAAAAATCACTGGAATATGTTTGGTTTTAGCATTGGCTTTAAGACGGCGACAAGTTTCAAAGCCATCTAATATTGGCATAATAACATCCAATAAAATTAAATCTGGATTGATAGTATCAATTGCGTCAAGTGCCTGTTGACCATCTCGAGCAACGTGTATATCGTACTCATGTTCTAATAATATGGAACCTAATACTTGAATATTTTTTAAAGTGTCATCAACAATTAAGATAAGTGGTTTTTTATTCATATATAGCAATTATTAATTATGAATGGTTAATTATTAATTAAATTCTACAAAAATATCAATTATTTATTTTGTATTACTGTAATCTATTTAATCGGGAAATGCTATAGTTTCTTGATTGAGTAATTCTATCAAAGTATCTATTAAATCTGGGTATTTTTGCAAAGTAATCGGCAAAGCATTCATATCAAATAATTTTGCTTGGTTTTGTAACGACTTCCCCAAATCTTGCAAAGGTGGATAGCCATATTTTTCACCTAAAGTTTGCATTTGTTCACCAAATGTTATTAAAGCATTAATACCTAGTGATGGAGCTTGACTTATACTTTGCCATTCTATATTTGTTTTATTTTGAAGAATGTTTAACAATTCAGATAATTTAGGGACCATTTCGGGAGTTAATATTATAACTTTAATTTCAGTTTGTTCAATAACTTTACAACTCTCAACTTTAGAATGGGTTAAAAAGTGACTTATTTCTATAATTAAATCATTACGATTAATTGGTTTACCCAAAAAACCATCACAAAGTTTTTTAAGCTTCTCTTTCTCCAGTTTCATTAAAGAAGCAGTTATAAAAACAATTGGGATATGTTTTAAAATTGGATGTGATTTAATATGTTTAGCTGCTTCATAACCATTCATTATCGGCATTTTTTTATCCATTAAAATCAAATTTGGACAATGGTGTTTAGCTAAAATAATTGCATCTTTACCATTATCAGCTTCCAATAATTCAAGAGTTTTATAAGGAGCAAGATATGCAGTAATTAAATCACGATTTAATTTTATATCTTCAACAATTAATATCTTAGCTGGTTCAAACTGAAATTTTTCTATATCAAGTTTAGCAACTGATTCACTGGCTATTGGTGTCGCAATTTCTATCTTTGGAAAATGTATTTTAAAATTACTGCCTTTATTTGGCATACTTTTAAGGCTAATTGTGCCGCCCATCATCTCAACCAAACGACGTGTTATAGTTAAACCCAGCCCAGTACCTTCATATTTAGCCTGTTCTTGTCCATTTTGTTGGGTAAATGCGGTAAAAACTGTTTCTTGATGTTTAATATTTATCCCTTTGCCACTGTCTTTTACGGTAAAAATGAATTCACCTTGTTCTGTTGTTGTTTCAATCCAAGAACTGGTTAATTTAATGAAACCGCTGTCAGTAAATTTAATTGCATTACTCAATAAATTCAACAAAATTTGTCGTAATCTAGTTTCATCAAGAAATAATGCACTTGGCATGTTGGGAGTAATATCTATCTTAAAATCTAACTGTTTTTCTGTTATTTTACTAGTAAAAAGCTGACCTATATCATGGAAGACTTTGGCTGGTTCTACCGCCGTATATTCAAGTTCCAATTTACCAGCTTCAACTTTGGCTAAATCCAGTATATCATTGAGTAAACTGAGCAAAGTTTTACCACTACTATTAATAGCAGCAAGATATTCTTGATACTGTGATTCTTGTAATTTGCTAGATAAAATTTCCGTAAAACCAAGAATAGCATTCATAGGGGTACGAATTTCATGACTCATGTTAGCAAGAAATCCACTTTTAGCATGGTTGGCAGCATCAGCTCGTTGTTCCGATTCTTGCAAGGCAACATTGGCTTCACTTAGTTCCAGAGTGCGTTCTTGAACACGCTTTTCTAGTTCTTCACTAGCTTTCTGTAACTGAATATTTTGTTTCTCCAGCCGTTGTTGCATCATTACTATGGATAAATGAGTGCGAACTCGTGCCAATACTTCTGTTGTATCAAATGGTTTGAGAATGTAATCAATTCCACCAACTTCAAACGCTTTAGCTTTGTCCATAGACTCATCAAGAGCACTTATAAAAATTACCGGAATTCCTCTAGTTTCTTCAGATATTTTTAAATGTTGACAAACTTGGTAGCCATCCATATCTGGCATCCTAATATCTAATAGAATCAACATGGGTGATTTGATTTTAATAGTACGTAAGGCTAATTTACCATCGCTTGCGGGACGTACTTGATAGCCGGCTTGTTTCAAAATATTCATCAATAATTTGCGGCTATTGACGTTATCATCAACGATCAAAATATCTTCAACAGAATTGGTATCGAAAATGTTCATGAGTATTGCAATAATATATTCATTACTGAAGCGTTCCATAGGTTTTACCTATGGCTATTCAAGTTTAATCTCATTGGGATTATTGTTATACTGCACAGTTGTTTCGGGAATGAAGTAAACGGATTTCCCGAAACTCATATCTAGCAATCATTTCGGGAAATCCACTTCGTTTTATTCCCGAAACAACTGCCAACTGGTTTTGAAGAATGCCAACATTTTACTATTTTTCGTGATTAACTAATTCTGTCAAATCATTCACTAAATCTGGATATTTTTGCAAAGTAATCGGCAAAGTATTCATATCAAATAATTTTGCTTGATTTTGTAACATATCGCCCCAGTCTTGCAAAGGTGGATAGCCATGTTCATTGCCTAAAGTTTGTACTCGTTCACCAAATGTTATTAAAGCATTAATACCTAATGATGAAGTTTGACTTATATTTTGCCACTGTGTATCTATTTCATTGTGAAGGATATCTAATAATTCAAACAACTTAGTGAGCATTTCGGAAGTTAAAGGGATAACTTCATTTTTGGTTTGGTTGATAATTTTATCACATCCTTCTTTAGAATGAGCTAAAAAATTACTTATTTCTATAATTAAATCATGACGATTAATAGGTTTACCCAAAAGTCCATCACAAAGTTTTTTAAGCTTCTCTTTCTCTGTTTTCATTAAAGAAGCAGTTATAAAAACAATTGGGATATGTTTTAAATTCGGATGTGATTTTATTTGTTTAGCTGCCTCATAACCATTCATGATAGGCATCTTTTTATCCATTAAAATCAAATTAGGATGGTGTTGTTCTGCTAAAATAATTGCATCTTTACCATTATCAGTCTCCAACAATTCAAGAGTTTTATAAGGAGCAAGATATGCTGTGATTAAATCACGATTTAGCTTTATATCTTCTACAATCAATATTTTAGCTGATTTAAACTGAAATTTTTCTAGGTTACAATAATTAGTAGCCGATTCATTAGCTATTGACGTTGCAACTTCCACTTGAGGAAAACGTACATTAAAAATACTACCTTTCTTAAGTGTGCTATTAATACTTATCGTTCCATTCATCATTTCAACTAAACGGCGTGTTATAGTTAAACCCAGTCCAGTACCTCCATATCTAGCATGTTCTTGTCCATTTTGCTGAGTAAATGCGGTAAAAACTGTTTCTTGATGTTTGATATTTATCCCTTTGCCACTGTCTTCTACAGTAAAGATAAATTCGCCTTGTTCCGTTGTTGTTTTAATCCAAGAACTAGTCAATTTAATGAAACCGCTATCGGTAAATTTAACCGCATTACTCAATAAATTCAACAAAATTTGTCGTAATCTAGTTTCATCCAAATATAATGCACTTGGCATGTTTGGAGCAATATGTATTTTAAATTCTAGTTGTTTTTCTGATATTTTACTAATAAAAAGTTGGCCTATGTCATGAAATACTTTAGCTGGTTCTACCGCAGTATATTCAAGTTCTAATTTGCCGGCTTCAACTTTGGCTAAATCAAGTATATCATTGAGCAAACTAAGTAGAGTTTTACCACTACTATTAATTGCAGCAAGATATTCTTGATACTGTGGTTCTTGCACTTTACTGAATAAAATTTCCGTAAAACCCAAAATAGCATTCATAGGAGTGCGGATTTCATGACTCATATTAGCTAGAAACTCACTTTTAGCATGGTTGGCAGCATCGGCTTTTTCTTTGGCTTGTCTTAAAGCATCTTCTGCTTGTTGACGTTCAGTTATGTTGCGAACTGAAGCAACTATCAAACAACCAGTATCAAGTTTAAGTGATTGCATCAAAATTTCCACTGGAAACTCCGATCCATCTTTGCGATGATGTATGGTTTTAATTATGCCCTGCTGATTACTATGAATAACTTCGTCAAATCTAGCTGCTAATTGAAATTTGGTACAGTAAGGCTTAATATCTTGCGGCCCCATAGTTAGCAATTCTTCTCGTAAATAACCAGTACTGTCACTGGCCATTTTATTCATATCAACAAACTGCATGGCTTGACGATCAATGATGAAAATAGCATCAGCAGCATTATCAAGAGCTACTCTAAACCGCCGCAGTGATTCTTCTACCTGTTTATATTCAGTTATATCCTGAACTGTACCCATTGAACATAATGGTTTACCAGTTTTATCATATTCGGTATGACAGATTTCATTAACAAATTTAACCTTCCCATCTTTTAACAATAAACGATGTACAATATTATAATTAGTTTTATTTTTTAAGGAATTAAGATAAGCTTGATTAACCATTTCTCTATCATCAGGATGGATTAATTTGACAAAAATTTCATATGTTGGTTCAAATTGATCTGGCTCAACGTTAAAAATTCGATAAATTTCATCTGACCAATGTAATTTATTGCTAATCAAATCTAATGTCCATTGTCCTAAATGTGCTATTTTTTGAGATTCTTTGAGAATTTTTTCACTTTCTTTTAAGGCTTGTTCAGCTTGTCTGCGTTTTGTAATATCTGTTGCAACACCAAGCAATAGCTTGTTTTTATCATCATCACTTGGCAAAAGTGTTTTGATCGTTTGGAAAAACCGAGGTTGGTTATTTACTCCAGTTACTGTTTCTTCTGGAATAAATAAAGATTGGCCGGTAGTTAAAACTTTTCTATCTGCGGCAAGAAACTGTTCAACCTCTTTTGAATTAGAATTAAAATCAGCATCAGTTTTGCCTTCCAAATTTTTAATTGTAGAACCATAAATATCAGCAGTTGCTTGATTAACCAAAATAAATTTGCCTTCCCAATTTTTGACAAAGATAAGACTTGGTACAGTGTTAACCAAATTTCTTAAAAATTTTTCTTGTTGTTTTATATTTTTTTCTGCTTGTTTTCGCTCTGTTATTTCAGCTTGAAGTTGTTTATTTGTTTGGTTAAGTTTAACAGTACGTTCTTTAACCAATTCTTCTAGGTTATTTCGATGTTTTTTCAGTTCTTGCTCTGTCCGTTTGCGTTTAGTCATATCACGAATAACCGCAGAAAAAGCTCTTTTACCTTTATTTACCCAAGTTGTGACGGATATATCTAACGGAAATTCTTTCCCGCTTTTTCTTAAACCAGATACTTCAATTGTTTTACCTTTTAAGTGAGTTTCACCAGTTATTTGTACTTGTGAAAAATATTTTTTGTGAGTTGCTTTGTATTTATCCGGCATTAAAATTGAAATATGTTTACCCAAAATTTCTTTAGTATTATAACCAAAGTTTTTTTCAGCACCATTATTCCAGAAATTAATCATACCATTCTCATCAGTTGCAATAATGGCATCGTTAGCTAATTGAGTGATTGAACGAAATCGTTTTTCATTGGCTTCAATTCCTTTAATAATGGGATTACTGATTGCAAAAAATAATAATGTGCCAGCAGCAATAGTTATGGAAGCAATAAAAGAAACAATCCAAAATGCTCGGATAAAAGGGGCACGAATTTCAGCTAAACTAGTTTTGGCAACAATACCCAAATTCAAAATTGCTACTGGTTCGTGAGCGGCTAATACTTTTGTACCTTGATAATCAAGTCCAATTATTATTCCTGATTGACCAGTAAGTGCCAGTTGCATTGGTTCTGCTAAACTAGAATGAAAAGGAATTGCCGCCGGTTTGTCAGTTTCATATTGGCGATGTCTTAATAGAAATATAATTTTATCGCCTTCTCTTCGTGCTAAAGTAAATTCACCAGTCTTGCCCCAACCATTATAATTTTTATGTGCATCAATAATTTGGGAGAGAGTAGCAGCAGCACTACCAGACTCATATCCGGTCAAGTCGGAACTTAGTTCATATTCATGCATTTGGCGTACATGTTCGGTATCAAATCGAGCTACAGCTTCTATTAAGCGTGCTTGGCTTCTTGCAGTTTCAACTAAATCAGCTCGTTTTTGTTCAAATGCAGTATTGTAAAGGATGCCAATAGCAACACTGCCAATAATCAGGGCCACTGAGGTCATGATTAAAGTCAATGCTATAAATCTGATTTTTTCGTTCATAATCAAGTAGTCTTGCGTTAGAGTAGTTATAGTTCTAAAAAATTGTTAGATATAAAAGAACTAATAGATTTATCAGTATATATTGCAGGATTACTATCTATATTTGTCTCTTTTTAATATATTTTAACATGAATTGTTTATCTATTATGTTTATTTAGGAAAGGAGTTTTTGAACGAAAAAAAGTAACTATAAGGCATTCATAAAAATACATTCGTGTGAAACCTGCGAGGTTTTGGAAACCTCGTAGGTTTTAAGTGAAATTATTTATCTGAAAAACTATATTTTCAATTATCTCGCTAACTTTACGGTAAAACTTTTTTAAAAGGTTTAACAGTAACTTTAGCATAAACTCCAGCCTCATTATATGGGTCTGTATTTGCCCATTCAGTAGCATCTTCTAGTGAAGGAAATTCAGCTATCACCAAACTACCACTAAATCCAGCCGATCCGGGATCAATAGCATCAATAACTGGATGTGGTCCGGCTAATAATAATCGTCCTTGTGATTTAAGAATTCTCAAACGTTCTAAATGAGCAGGACGAGTTTTAAGTCTAGCTTCCAAGCTGTTAGGAATATCTTCACTCATAATCGCATATAACATATTATTCTTTTCCATATTAAAAAAATGATGATATTTTATTATTATACACAGGTATTTAAGTAATTGAACTAAAAACATATTATATATAGTTATCGGGATATAGGAAATCTCATTAAGTTTATGAAAATACTGAATTTAAATGGTATTTTCAATCTATATTTAATCTGTATATAACAAGGTGATTAAGCAACATTATTCTTGCAGACTACCAATTTAAATGAGATAATTCTTTTTAAGTGAGTGAGGTATTGCTTGCATTATTAATATATAATCCTAATCTAGTTTTGTTTGCATACCTTTTTTCTATTAGACATCTTTCCTAAATAACTGATGGTTGAAGCAGAAAGTATTTTAATTAATTTGATTCCATAGGTTTCATCTATGGCTATTCAAGTGTGAACCCCGTTGGGGTTGTTTTAACTATCCTGAAAGGATTTGTCCTCTTACAAAATAAGTTTTTACAAATCTAATTTATAATTCATCATATTTGCAAACCAAATTCTAAGTTCCAATTATGCAAAATAAACATTCCATATCTCATTATCTTATCACTGGTATTTTAACAGTTATTCCTATTTCACTTACTTGGATAGTATTCAATTTTTTATTTGTGCAATTGTCTAAAATTGGCACTCCATTAATGGCTACGTTAGCTGGAACTTTACAAAAAGCTTCGCCTAATTTAGCCAAGTTTATCTTAACATTAGACCCATTTGTATCTTCTGTTTTTGCAGTAGTATTAACTTTAGTTGCATTGTATTTATTAGGTTGGATGGCAACATTAGTCATCGGCAAACGTGTCATTAAACTATTCGATTCAATTATAGAACAAGTTCCGTTTGTAAAAACCATTTATGGTTCAACCAAGAAATTTTTATCAGCATTACAAACTGAGCCGGGTAGCGTACAACGAGTGGTTTTAATTGAGTTTCCATCTCAAGAAATGAAAACAGTAGGATTTGTAACCAGAATTTTAACTGATGATAGTACTGGGCAAAAATTAGCAGCCGTTTACGTTCCTACAACTCCTAATCCAACATCTGGCTATTTAGAAATTGTGCCAATAGATAAAGTTACATCAACTGATTGGACAGTAGATGAAGCAATGGCTTTTATTATTTCAGGCGGTACAGTAGCACCAGATAAGCTTAACTATGATCAAAATACTAATGACAATTTATAATATTAAATGACATGAAAAATTTATATCCTGATATTGAACCTAACATAACTCACCAACTTGAAGTTGGACAAGGCCACACATTAATGGTGGAAGAATGTGGCAATGCTGCTGGAATTCCAATAGTTTTTTTACATGGAGGACCAGGTTCTTATTGTAAATCACATCATCGCTGTTTTTTTAATCCGTCTATATATCGAATAATATTATTTGATCAACGTGGTGCTGGACGTTCCACACCTTCTGGTAATCTGCAATTTAACACAACAGACCATTTGTTAGCAGATATGGAATTAATCAGAGAAAAACTAAATATTGATAAATGGATAATATTTGGTGGTTCTTGGGGAGCAACTTTGAGTTTATTATATGCTCAGAAACATACAGATAAAGTCTTGGGACTTATTTTACGAAGTATTTTTTTAGCTAGAAAAAGTGATGTTAGTTGGTTTTATATTGAAGGAGGAGTAAATAAATATTTTCCTAAACAGTGGCAAAAATTTTTTGAATTAACGTCTGTTAATCAAGAAGAGTTACTAACAACTTATTACGAAGCATTGACTGGTAATGATATTAACATAAGAAATACCGCCGCTTTAACTTGGGCAGCTTGGGCCGGATGTGTAGTTAGTAATGGTAGGTTTCCGGAACCAACTGAAGTATCAGAAAAATTATTAAACTCTGTGCGTATTGAATGTCACTATTTGTATCATAACCATTTTATTAAAGAAAATCAGTTGATTTCAAATATTAACAAAGTGGCAAATATACCAACTGTCCTTATTCATGGGCAAAAAGATTTAGTATGTTTACCAGAAAATTCTCAATTATTAAAACAACATTTACCGATGGCTAAACTTAAGCTCATACCCACTGGTGGACATTTATCTGATGATCCGGCGATGATTTCAGCTTTAGTAGAAGCGACTGATGAAATGGGGAAATTAAATATTTTGGAGGGATAAAAAAACGACTGAAGGATCAGCACTTGCGTACTGAACTTCAGTCAACGACACAACACAAGGAGAAATCTTCGCCCTGAAGAGGAATTGAACCTCTGACCTTCCCCTTAGGAGGGGGACACTCTAATCCAACTGAGCTATCAGGGCATTGGTGGAGTAACTACAACTCCGTTCCAATGTAAATTTTGATAAGCATTATATACTAAAAAAAAAACTATGTCCAGTCTTTTTGTAATATTTTTTAATTTTATGAACAAAAACAATTATTATTATTTTCTATACACCATATATATTAGGATATAATGGTGGACTATAAAAATTCAAGTCAGATATCAATTATATTTTATTAGTTAAACTCATAAAAACTTCTTCTAAACCCGGTTCCTGAGTATGTAAGTCAGAAAAACTTATATTAGCAGTTCGTAAACTTTCTAACACCGCTCCTATTTGATCATGATCACGATGCAAACGTAAAACCAGTTCATTATCAGATATAGTTTGAACTTTATCTTGTAAAGATTCTGGTATTTTGTCAGCAGCACTAGTTAAAGTTAATTGTAATAATCTATAAGGATAACGTGCTAATAAAGCTGGTTTATTATCAAGAGCGGCCAACTTACCATTATTTAAAATAGCAATCTGTTCACAAAGTTCTTCAGCTTCTCTAAGGTAATGAGTGGTTAATACTATTGTACTACCATCTTTATGTAAACTCTTAGTAAATTCCCATAAAACTTCACGTAATTCAACATCAACTCCAGCAGTTGGTTCATCTAACACTAACACCGAAGGTTTGTGTACTAAAGCTTGAGCTATAAGTAAACGTCGTTTCATACCTCCTGATAATTTGTGTAAGTTGGTATCTCTCTTATCAGTTAGCTGTAAAATCTCTAATAATTCATTGATCCATTCTTTATTGTTTTTACAACCAAAATATCCAGATTGTAATCTAAGAGTTTCGATAACAGAAAAGAAAGGGTCAATAACCAGCTCTTGCGGGACAACTCCTAAAGAGTATCTGGCCTGTCTCCATTGTTGATTTACATCATTATCTAAAATACTTATTGAGCCTTCTGTAGCACGAACTAACCCTCCCATAATATTGATTAAAGTTGATTTTCCAGCACCATTTGGGCCTAATAAACCAAAAAAACAGCCTTCTGGAATCTCAAAATCAATATTATCAAGGGCAGTCAAATTGCCATAATGTTTATATACTTGTGAAATTTTAACTGCTGCTGGCATCAGATACCTTTTTGAGTCAATAATTCTTCTACTCCAGCAACAGAAGAAAGGTTAAGTATGCGAGTCGGAATATTACAAAAAGTTATTGATATATCTAATTTAAGCAGTTCAATTAATAAAGCTAAACCGGCACTATCAGTGTCAGTTATTTCCTTGAGATCTATTGTCAGTTCTTTAGCCTCAAGGGTAGCTATTTTGCTAGTCAAGTCAGTTAGTAACTTTCCTGCTGTAGCAAAACTCAACTCACCTATTAAACGCCAATTATTAGTATTTTCTATAACGATTTGACTCACTTGAATTAACCCTTTTTATTCTTTTTGGCAATATCTCCAATCAATCCATCTATACCTTTTGCCTTGATAGTTTTGCCAAATTCATCTCTATAAGTGGTAACCAAACTAACTCCACCAACGATTACGTTATAAATTTTCCATTTGCCTTTTTTGTATGACATAGCATAGTCAACCTTAACTGAAGTGGAGCCATTTTTTATCTTGCTGGATACCTTGCATCTATTTTTTTTGGTTGCTTTAGACGAGTATTTAATGTCATTTTTGTTGACTTTTTGAGCAACTTCAACCAAAGCAGCAGAATAAGTACCAACTAACAAATCACGAAACTGTGCAGAAAATTTCTTCTTTTGATCCGAGCTTGCTTTTTTCCAATGTTTTCCTAATACTAAGGATGACATTTTACGAAAACTAAAGTTGGGTTTAACCAATTTTTTAACCAAGCTTTGAATTTGACTAGAATCAGCTTGCAAAGCATCTAATACTTCAACAGTAGATTTTTTAATCAAAGCTTCAGCATCAGCAACATTGCCGCCTGCCAAAACATTATTCATTGGTAATACTAACACACTCAATAACATAACACTAAAAAATTTCATTAACAACTCCTATTCACTTGTATCTTTGGATGCCATATTCAGTAAAAATTCACCAACTAATTTTTCTACAATAATGGCAGATTGGGTAAGTCCAGGATCAAATTCATCACCATCAACTAAAAATTCTTCATCACCACCAACTCCTAAATCAACATACTGTTCTCCTAGAAGGCCAGCAGTAAAAACACTTGGACTTGAATCAATCGGAATTTTACGGTATTTAGAATCTATGTTCATAGTGACAATAGCTTGGTAAGAATCATCATCGTAGCTTATATTCGTTATTCTACCAACCAATACACCGGACATTTTAACTGGTGATTTAACTTTTAAACCACCTATATTCTCAAATTGAGCAGTAACAGTATAGCCTTGTTCAGCAAGTAAATTGCCTAAATGACTTACTTTCATAGATAACATGAGTAAAGCAACTATACCTAGAGCCACAAAAATTCCTACCCATATTTCTATATTTCTCGTCGATTGCATATATAGCCCTCAATATTTTGAATATTATGTTAATTATATCATAAAAATAGAATGTCAAACATTAATTTAACCAATAGTTCAGATAGTTTGTAATAATAATTTGATTTAACTTAATTAAATAACAAATATCTGTTTGAACATGCTATAGTTTTTCAGATAAATAATATCACTTAAAACCTACGAGGTTTCCAAAACCTCGCAGGTTTCGCACGAATGTATCTTAATGAATGTCTATAGGTCTTCGATACCTGACAGGTTTTTTGGAAACAAAATTTTAGCTATTTACTTAATTGTTTTCTACGAATTAAACCGGCAATAAGTAGTAATAATGACGATAACATTATTAAGAAAAAACCATAATGAGGGTAAGAATGAGTAGAAAATTGTGCTACTTTACCTTCTCCAAGTACAGTGGGCATAAATGGTTTGAGAGTAAAAGCAGCCATATCATGCAAATTATGCCCAAACCACCATAACCAACCGGCATATTCAAAAATAAAAAATACTGGTAAAAGAATCGGTATTATTATAAGTAACCAATAAAACAAATTATTTTTTAAAATTGTTCCACCAATAATAAACAACATACTGAAAAGCAAGACTACTATTATAATGTTAGCAATAGTGATTAACGTATTAGTTTGTTTTTCAATTTTAACTTTGTCTCTAAAAAACCTACCCAATGAATCTTGATAATTCTCTTGCATTGCTTGCATTCCACTCCAGTCTTGGAATTCATCAGGTTCCATATCCATGCTGACTTGCAGAGCTTGCTGATAACCGGTAGACATATATTTTATTCCACCAGGGGTAAATAAAGTTACATAAGACCACGCTATGATAGTAGCAAAACCTAATGTTAATACCGATACTTGCAATTTACGTTTATTCATCATGAAAGCAATAAGCAATACTATCAAAAAGCTAAATAAAAACTGTGATAATGTACGTTCAATTATACCACCAGAAGCAATAGGGTACATACCAACATAATGATTGATAGTATCCATTTCATGAAGACAATCAAGACCTTCTCCTACTTGAATTTCCTCAGTTTCTCGTTTTCGACAACCATTAAAAACTCCATCAATATGAAAATGAATACGAATCCCATCAGGAAATGCCTCTGGGGGATAATTAGGAGCTTTAAGTGAAACCCACCAAATTGGCGAGAAATATATAACAACTATTAAACCAATAGCCACCATTATCAACGAACGAAAAAGTATAGATTTTCCCATATATATCCTTAATAAAAATTTATCTTTAGATAATAATATATAACGAATTAATGTGCAACTATTAACAGATTGCTTAATCATTACCTCAGAACCACCGTATTAAACAAAGTAGTGGTAAATTTATTATTATTTTTAAATAATCGCTAATATTCGAATATCAAGTTTTTAACAAAATCTCCTAGGTTTAGGTAGTTACAAGTTATCAGCTTTATCATGAAAAATACAATGAATTTTTGGGTGTTTTGTAAATTTTAATTTATAATTTGACTTAAGGTTGTGTTGACATTTGTTGTAAAATAAAGAATATCTTGTGTCTCCTGAGAAAAATCAAATGTCAAATGCGAATTTAACAGATAGTCAATGGTTAAAAATATATAGTTATGTTACGAATTAAAAAA
>JAUCGL010000049.1 GCA_030378105.1 Candidatus Halobeggiatoa sp. HSG11
TTCGATATGGATTAGATTATTTGCGTAAGATTTTATTCAATCTGGATTCTTCTAAAGAACTGTTTTTACATACTCTATGCTTTTTCAACCAAAATCAACTAGTTACTTAACTTTGTCCTGTACAAAGGGTGAATCTTTAAAACAATTAATAGCAAATCGTTCACTGACAATTAAGGAGTTTTTACCCTTAGCTATTCAAATTGCTGATAATTTAGGTCATATTCATGTTGCTAATATTATTCATAAAGATATTAATCCAAGCAATATTATTGTGAACACTAAAACTCAGCAATTAAAAATTATTGATTTTGGAATTGCCAGCCATTTGCCACGAGAAAATCCCACCCTCAAAAATCCCAAACAATTAGAAGGAGCTTTACCTTATCTGTCTCCTGAACAAACTGGCCGCATCAATCGCAGTATAGACTATCGTACTGACCTGTATTCATTAGGAATTACCTTTTATGAAATACTTTGTGGAAAATTACCTTTTGATACTAAAAATCTAATGGAATTAGTGCATTGTCATATTGCTAAAACTCCAATTCCAGTATGTGAAATTAACCATGATATACCTCAGATTATTTCTGATCTTGTAACTAAATTGTTAGCTAAAAATGCTGAAGATCGTTATCAATCAGCTTTTGGAGTGAAAAGAGATTTAGAAAAATATCAAATAAAATCATCAAATATACAGTTTAAACTTGCCCAACATGATTTTTCTGGTCATTTTAGGATTTCGCAAAAACTATATGGACGTAAAACCAAAACTGATACTTTATTACAAGCTTTTGCCAGAGTGAGTTCGTCAGAAACTACTGAAATGATGTTAATTGCAGGCTATTCTGGTGTAGGAAAGACTGCTATCGTTAATGAAGTACATAAACCCATGATTGAAAAATATGGTTACTTTGCAACTGGTAAATTTGACCAATTTCAAAAAAATATCCCTTATTTTGCTATTACTCAAGCATTTAATAAATTTTGTCGTTATTTACTACTGGAAAACACAGAAATCTTAGTCAAATGGCAAACCAAAATATTGGATGCAGTGGGTAATAATGGCCAAATTATTATTGATGTAGTTCCAGATTTAGAGTTGGTTATTGGTAAACAGCCAACAGTAGCAGAAATTGGATATACTGAAGCCCAAAACCGCTTCCATATGTTTTTCTTAAGTTTTATCAAAGTATTATGTGATAAAGAATATCCTTTCATTCTGTTTATTGACGATTTACAATGGGTGGACCCTGCCTCGTTAGTTTTACTTAAAAGTATTATGCTTGATGATGAAATGAAGTATCTGTTGATTATTGGAGCTTATCGAGATAACGAAGTTGATGGTAGTCATCCATTTATTATGGCAGTGGATGAATTGCGAAAAAAAAATGTTGCTATTAATATCATTGAATTGGCTAGTTTACAACTATCTGATATAAATAGTTTATTACAAGATACTCTATTGAGTGAAACCGTACAAACTAAACAGCTCAGTGACTTGATTTATCAGAAAACTCAAGGTAATGCCTTTTTTATCCATGAATTTATTAAATCATTGTATAATAAAAAGTTATTCTTTTTTGATGTTAAAAACCAGCAATGGCAATGGAATATCAAAAAAATTGAGAATATGAGTATAACTGATAATGTAGTGGAATTGATGGTTAACAAAATAAAAAATTTGTCTCATGAAACTATTGAAGTTTTAAAATTAGCTGCCTGTATTGGTAATCAATTCGATTTAAAAACACTAGCTCTTATTTACCAACAATCACAATATACCACTTTGATGGTTATGTTGGAAGCAATGACAGAAGGTTTGATATTGCCATTGGATAATTATTACGAGTCAATTGAACTGAGAACGAATTGTAAAGCGGAGGCCCAATTCAAATTTTTGCACGATAAAATTCAGCAATCCGTTGGTGTATTGATTAATAAAAAAGATAGGTTTCTAATTAGTTGGCAAATTGGACATTTATTATTGAAAGATACTCCACCTGAAGCATTGGATACCAAGATTTTTGATATAGTTAATCATTTAAATTTTGGAATTACTTTTATTCAAAATGATGCAGACAAACAGCAAATAGTTCAACTCAACCTATTGGCAATCAAAAAAGCCAAATTATCCACTGCTTTTCAAGCCGCTTTAAAATATGCACGAATTGCAACTTCATTATTCAATCAAGCCGATTGTCAATCAAATTATAGCCTAACTTTTGAACTATTCAAAGAGCAAGCTGAAGCTGAGTACTTAACTGGACATCATAAAATTGCTGAAAAATTAATTAAGCAACTATTACAAAATGCTAAGTTTCTTGCCGATAAAGTTGATGCCTTTGCTCTATTAAAAAATTTACAAGCCACTCAAGGTGAAAATTATGCCAAAGGTTTAACCGTTGGTTTACCAATCTTGCAAATGGCGGGTTTAAATTTTTCTGAGAATGAAACCGAACAACAACAAGCGATTATAACAAAATTACGTAATATTAAATCTAATCTATATCATAGTAATACGAAAGAAGTCCTTAATTTAAACATCATGCAAGATGAAATTGTCAAAGTTAAAATGAAACTATGCATGGAATTTTGGGAAACCGCTTTTTACAATGGTTGTCCTAACTTAATGTTATTATGTGGCTTAAATTTAGTAGATTTATCTTGGCAATATGGCAATACTAATCAATCTAGTTTCGGTTATTTATTGTATGGCGTATATTTAACTGAGCAAGAAAATTATCAATCTGGTTATGAATTTGGGCAATTATCTTTACAAATTATTGACAAGTTTAATGATGTAGCGATGTTACCCAAAGTACGCAATCTGTTTTGTAATTATATTAATTATCATCGCCAGCCATTCAGTTCTAACACTCTTTTTTATGAGCAAAATATTCAAAAATGTCGTGAAACTGGGGAGATTGTATTTGGTGTATGGGCAGCTATATTTTTAATTTGGAGTCATTTTTTAAGTGGCACTCCTTTAGATAAAGTTTATCAACTCTCTGAAAAATATTGGTATTTTGTTGAAAATACGAATGATGACAAAATGCTTAAAGTTTTTCAGATTTTACAACAAGTTATTCTTAATTTACAAGGTCAAACTCCTGATAAGCTTCAATTAAAAAATATTGCATTCGATATTGAAGATTGTTTAGTTTATTGGTATCAAAATCATTTTTTGCCGGGTAGCACTTGGTATGCAGTATTGATGGGGCAAATTTTATATATCCATGGTGATTATGTACAAGCCGTTGCCATTATGAAACGTCATGCCAAAATTTTAACACCCAGCATTATCATGTTCCCCTTTACACAATACTATTTCTATTATTCGCTTAACATTGCGGCTTGTTATGAAATGGTTGATTCTTCAGAACAAACCAGTTTTATTCAAGAAATCACTTATAACACTAAAAAACTTAAGCTTTGGGCAGAAAACTGTCCAGATAATTTTCAAGCACAATATTTGTTAGTTAATGCTGAACGCCAACGAATTATTGGTGATGGATTGGCAGCAATGGAAAGTTATGATCAAGCTGTTATTTCTGCTAAAAAATATGGATTAATTCAATTAGTTGCATTGGCAAATGAAATTGCTGCTCAATTTTGGCTAAAAAAAGATAAACCCATCTTTGCTACAACATTATATAAATGAAGCTTATATAGCTTATAAACAATGGGGTGCTGTGACTAAAGTTAAGGATTTAGAAGCTAAATACCCACAATTATTAACCACACCAAAAACTTTGAGTATGAATGTGACTCAGCTACAAACCTCAACAGTTTTAGACTTAGACAGCGTTACCAAAGCTTCCCAAACTTTGGCTGAGGAAATAGTTTTAAGCAATTTGCTAGAAAAAATAATGCGTATTGTGATTGAAAATGCTGGAGCTGAAAGAGGCTTGTTAATCCTTAGAAATGATGAATCAGAGTGGGTGATTGAAGCAGAAGGATTACTAAATTCTCAAAAAGTTACCATTTTACAATCAATTTCTATAGAAGGATATTTACCAATTTCAATTGTTAATTATGTGACAAGAAGTAATGAACCAGTTGTATTAGCTAATGCTATACAAATAGGTATTTATACCAAAGATAAATATATTCGTCAACATCAACTTAAATCAATTTTATGCAGTCCAATTTTGCATCAAGGACAAGTTATTGGCTTGTTATATTTAGAAAATAACTTAATGGAAGGTGCATTTACCGAAGCCAGATTAAAAATAGTTGATATGTTATCTTCTCAAGCCGCTATTTCTCTGGAAAATGCTTTGTTATATAGAATCTTAGAGGACAAAGTAAAACAACGTACTGAACAATTAGCCACTGCAAATCAAGAAATAACTCTACTCAATGAATGTTTGGAAGAAGAGAACGTTCGTATGGGTGCTGAATTAGATGTTGCTAAACAATTGCAACAGATGGTTCTGCCTAAAGAATCTGAATTGCAACAGATTGAAGATTTGGATATTGCTGGTTTTATGGAACCAGCCGATGAAGTTGGTGGAGATTATTATGAAGTGTTAAATCATGATGGCAATATTAAAATTGGTATCGGAGATGTAACCGGGCATGGTTTGGAAAGTGGGGTATTGATGTTGATGGTGCAAACAACAGTGCGAGCTTTATTATTGGCAGGAATCAATAACCCAGAGCAGTTTTTAAATATTGTCAATCGTACCATTTATCATAATGCTCAACGGATGGAAACGAATAAAAATTTAACTTTATCGTTGTTGGATTATCAAGCTGGCAAATTGATGATTACTGGTCAACATGAAGAAATTTTATTAGTTAGAAAAGATGGGAAAATCGAACGAATTGATACATTTGAATTAGGTTTTTCGGTAGGAATAGTTAATGATATAGCTGAATTTGCGTCCCATCAAGAAATATCGTTACAACCCGGTGATGGCATTGTTTTATTTACTGATGGAATAACTGAAGCTCAAAATTTTGAAGAACAGCAGTATGGTTTGGAACGATTATGTGAAATTGTTAGTGAAAATTGGTCGGGAAGCTCTTTGGAAGTTCAACAAGCTGTGATTACCGATGTGAAGGATTATATTGGTAAACAAAAAGTAATTGATGATATAACTTTGTTGGTTTTGAAGCAAAAATAAGATAAACTGGTTTAGTTAAAATCATTAAAAGGAATCAACAATGCTAGTCCTACCTTATTATAAAATTACAGAACAAATTTACGAAAGTGCTAACTCAATAGTTTATCGGGGGTTAAGAAACGATAATAATCAACCAGTTATTCTAAAAA
The DNA here is from genome assembly GCA_030378105.1 of Candidatus Halobeggiatoa sp. HSG11. Classification (GTDB taxonomy): domain Bacteria; phylum Pseudomonadota; class Gammaproteobacteria; order Beggiatoales; family Beggiatoaceae; genus DRQV01. Next base: position 5,282 of record JAUCGL010000049.1, read on the forward strand.
TGCTCAAACAAGACTATCCGACTCCAGCAGAATTGGCTCGTTATCGACAAGAATACGAAATAATACATGATTTGAATTTAAGTGGGATTATTAAAGTTTATGGTATTGAAAAATATCAAAATACTCTAGTTATTATTTTGGAAGATTTTGGTAGTAATTCCTTAAAACAGCTAATAGCAAAGCAGCCATTAACACTTGAAGAATTTTTAACTTTTGCTATCCAAATCGCTGATATTTTAGCAAATATTCATAATGCTAACATAATTCACAAAGATATTAACCCAAGCAATATTGTTGTTAATCCAAAAACCAAAGAATTAAAAATAATAGATTTTGGAATTGCCAGTCGTTTATTACGAGAAAATCCAACTCTCAAAAATCCAGGCCAATTAGCAGGCACATTGTTTTATCTATCTCCAGAACAAACTGGCCGCATCAATCGCAGTATTGATTATCGCACCGATTTATATTCATTGGGAGTTACCTTCTATGAAATGCTGACTGGGAAATTGCCGTTTCAAAATATTGATACAATGGAATTAATTCACTGTCATATTGCTAAAGTTCCAATTTCTCCTAAGGAAATCAATCCCCAAATACCGCAAGTTGTTTCTGATATTATCATGAAACTGTTAGCTAAAAATGCTGAAGACCGGTATCAATCAGCTTTTGGTTTAAAAAATGATTTACAGGAGTGCAAACATCAATTTGCAACCAGTGGACAAATAGTCAATTTCAATTTAGCTCGACAGGATTTTTCCGGCAAATTTGAAATTCCACAAAAACTTTATGGACGCAAAAACGAAGTTAATATTTTATTGCAAACATTTGAAAGGACAAGTAATGGCACAACAGAAATGCTATTAGTTGCCGGTTATTCTGGAGTTGGTAAAACTGCTTTAGTTCGAGAAGTGTATAAATCTATGACTGAAAAAAAAGGTCATTTTGCAATGGGTAAATTTGACCAGTTCCACAAAGATATTCCTTATTCTGTCATCACCCAAGCATTCAATCAATTCTGTCGTTACCTGTTGCTTGAAAATACCAAAATTTTAGCTAATTGGCAAAGCAAAATATTGGAAGCAGTTGGTAACAATGGTCAAATTATTATTGATATAGTTCCTGATTTAGAATTAGTTATTGGCAAACAGCCATCAGTAATAGAAGTTGGTGCTATCGAAGCTCAGAATCGTTTTCAAAAACTTTTTTTAAATTTTATTAAGGTATTATGCGATAAAGACCATCCATTTATTTTGTTTATTGATGACTTACAATGGGTTGATTCGGCTTCGTTAGCTTTATTGAAAAGCATTATGCTTAATGACGAAATAAAACATTTGTTAATTGTTGGGGCTTATCGAGATAATGAAGTTGATAATAGTCACCCATTTATTATGGCAACAAATGAATTACAAAACACTGTCATCGTTGAACTGAAAAATTTACAACAAACTGATATTAATCAATTATTACAAGATACCTTACAAACTGAACCAGTCCAAATTTTAGCCAATTTAGTGTATCAAAAAACTCAAGGAAATGCTTTTTTCACTCATCAATTTTTACATACTTTATATGAAGAGGGCTTATTACGATTTAAACAACAGCAATGGCAATGGAACAGTAGACAGATAGCTACTCAAAATATAACCGCTAATGTAGTTGAGTTAATGGCCAATAAAATCAATAAATTAGCAAAAAAAACTGCAACAATGTTACAATTGGCGGCTTGCATCGGTAATCAATTTGATTTGTCCATATTGGCTGTTATTTCTGAACAAGATGATATCTTGCTTATATTGCAACCAGCGATTATTGAAGGGTTAATTCAGCCTTTAGATACTGATTCCCAGTTCAGATTTTTACATGATCGAGTGCAACAAGCAGCCTATGTTTTAATTGATGATACCAAGAAAAAAACAGTACATTTAAAAATTGGCCGCCTATTATTAAAAAATGCCACTAGTGAAATATTGGAAGATAAAATATTTGAAATTGTTGAGCATTTTAATTCCAGTTGGATTTTTATCACTCAACGACAAGAAAAATTACAACTGACAGAACTGAATTTGCAAGCAGCCGAAAAAGCAAAATCAGCTACAGCGTATGAATTAGCAGAAAAATATCTGATTATGGCTACTCAATTACTGCCTGAAGATGCTTGGCAAACAGAATATGATTTAACTGCTAAAATATATTTTACTCTAACAGAAATTACTTTTTTAAACAAACAGTTTCATAAAATAGAAACATTTTACACCATTTTGCTGGAAAAAGTACATACTCTGTTAGAAAAAGCTCAAGTTTATGTTATTCAAATCGAGCAATATCAATTACTTGGAAAATTAGTTGAGGTTTTGACTACTGGCAAAATGGCACTTAAATTGTTGGGAATTATCATTCCAGACTCTCCAGAAGAATTAGAAATTTTTATAAAAAATCAACAAGTTAATATAGAAAATATAGAAAACAAATTAACTTTTGATCCTAAAATAATTACTACAATGCGTATTATAAATAGTACCATGATGTCTGCATTTTTTGCTGGCGAACAGTTACTTCATGGTGCATTGGCTGCTAAACAGACCAGTTTGTCACTTGAATATGGAAATACTCATTTTTCACCAGTTGGTTATGCTAGTCTTGGTTTTTTCAAAGTAAGTGCTTTGGGGGAAATCCAAGCAGGAGTGAAATTAGGTAAATTGAGTATGCAGTTAATTGAACAATTCAATGACAAATCAATATCATGTCGTACTATGATGTTTTATCATATTTTTTTGAGTCATTGGCATATTCATTTAAAACAGCTTCCGGCCGAATTTGAAACAGCTTTTCATTATGGTCTTGAGTCTGGGGATGTTACTTTTGCTGGTTTTAATTTGATGTGGAAAACAGCAACTCAATTTTTTCGAGGTGAAAATCTTAACAAAGTATATACAGAATCTTTAGATACAATGAGTTATTTAACAAAAACTGATAATTTTGTGAAAGATATTTTTAAAATTGGAATTATTCAGGCAACTTTGCATTTACAAGGCCAAACTTTATCCACTAAAACTTTGAGTACAAAGGATTTTAATGAAGAAAAAGCTTGGGAAATGTTCGGTAATATTCCAGTTTTTGCTGGCTGGCTTTATGCAACTAAGATAAGAAGTTTGTATTTTTTTGGACATTATCAAGAATTATTAGCTCTTTATCCAAAGTTTCAATTAGCTGATTTTATTTTAGCAACTCATCAAAATTTTACCGCCGATCTTTATTTATACAATGCTTTAGCAATTATGGCAGTCGAAGATAGCTCTTTGTCAGAACGGCTTGAAAAATTGATTGACAAACTGAAAATTTGGGCTGATATCTGTCCGACTAATTACGCTCAACAGTATCTACTAACAAAAGCAGAATTTGCTCGTATCTCAAACGAAGAAACTGGTAAAGTAATGCAGCTTTATGATTTGGCTATTAATACCGCCAAGAAAAATGGTTATCTCCAGTTTGAGGCACTTGGAAATGAGTTGGCAGGCAAGTTTTGGTTAACTAAAAATAAAGAAGATTTTGCTAATATTTATTTGATAAAAGCCAATTATTTATACAAACTATGGGGAGCTACAGCAAAAAGTATTGATTTAGAAAATAAATATTCTAATTTATCGACTAAACCAATAACAATTGAATCAAATTCTATAACAGCTGTTACTCATTTTCATACTTCAACATTATTGGATATAGGTAGTGTCACCAAAGCTGCTCAAATTCTAGCAGGAGAAATTGTTTTGGGCAATTTGCTAGAAAAAATGATGCACATTGTGATTGAAAATGCTGGTGCAGAACGAGGTTTATTAATTCTTGAAAAAGAAAATTCAGAATGGGTTATTGAAGCAGAAGGAACTCTACATATTGATAAAGTAAGTGTTTTACAATCTATACCGTTAGAAAATCATTTACCAGTTTCAATTGTTAATTATGTGGTGAGAACTTGTGAGTCAGTTGTATTGGTGAATGCAACACAAAAAGGAATTTACACTGAAGATAAATATATCCGTCAACAGCAAGTCAAATCAGTTTTGTGCAGTCCAATTTTGCATCAAGGTAAACTTATTGGATTGTTATATTTAGAAAACAATTTAATGGAAGGGACATTCACTCAGGATAGGTTAAAGATATTAGAAATGCTATCATCGCAAGTAGCTATTTCTCTCGAAAATGCTTTGTTATATCACACTTTGGAAGAAAAGGTGGAACAACGCACCGAACAGCTTGCTACAGCTAATCAAAAAATTACCAAAGCTCATCAAGAAATTATGTTACTTAATGAGTTACTTGAGGAAGAAAATGTCCGAATGGGTACAGAATTAGATGTAGCCAAACAATTGCAACACATGGTTTTACCCAAAGAAGCAGAATTACAACAGATTGATAATTTAGATATAGCCGGTTTTATGGAACCAGCTGAGGAAGTTGGTGGCGATTATTATGAAGTTCTGAATCACGATGGCAATATTAAAATTGGTATCGGAGATGTGACCGGACATGGATTGGAAAGTGGTGTATTGATGTTGATGGTACAAACAACAGTGCGAGCTTTATTGTTGGCTGGCATTGACAATCCTGAACAGTTTTTAAATATCATCAACCGAACTATTTATCACAATGCCAAACGGATGGAGACTGACAAAAATCTTAGTCTATCGTTGTTGGATTATCAAAATGGAACTTTGCAATTAACTGGACAACATGAAGAAGTTTTATTAGTACGAAAAAATGGTGAAATTGAACTTATTGATACACTTAAATTAGGTTTTTCCGTTGGCATTTTGGATGATATAACTAAATTCACTTCCCATCAAGAAATATCATTAAAACCCGGTGATGGCATAGTTTTATATACAGATGGAATAACTGAAGCTCAGAATATTGAAGAAGAACAGTATGGTCAAGAGCGGTTATGTGATGTTGTTGGAAAAAGTTGGTCAGGAGGTTCTTTGGAAGTGCAGCAAGCCGTGATTGCTGATGTTAAGGATTATATTGGTGAACAGAAGGTAATTGATGATATAACTTTGTTGGTTTTGAAGCAAAAATAAGATAAACTGATATTGGTCATTTAAATCAATACAATAATCAAGGGAACTTAACTATGTTAATCCTACCCAATTACCTAATTACCGAACAAATCTACGAAAGTGCTAATTCAATTGTTTATCGTGGTGTAAGAAATGAGGATAATCAGCAGGTTATCCTGAAAATGCTTAAGCAAGATTACCCTAGTTCAGCTGAATTAACTCGCTATCAACAGGAATATGAAATAACTAACAGTCTGAATTCAAATGGTGTTATTAAAACCTACGGTATTGAAAAATATCAGAATACTCTTGTTATAATTTTAGAAGATTTTGGTGGCGAGTCTTTAAAACAATTAATGACGGATCGTCCATTAACTGTTAAAGAATTTTTACCTTATACTATTCAACTTGCTAATATTTTAGCTAATATTCATGCTGCCAATATAATACATAAAGATATCAATCCTAGCAATATTGTGTGTGAACCAGTTACCAAACAGTTAAAAATTATTGACTTTGGTATTTCCAGCCGTTTACCACGTGAAAATCCCACTCTCAAAAATCCCGAACAGTTAGAAGGTACTTTGCCTTATATTTCTCCAGAGCAGACCGGACGTATCAATCGTAGTATAGATTATCGTACTGATTTGTATTCATTGGGAATAACTTTTTATGAGATGTTGACTGGGAAGCTACCTTTTACCACCACTGATGCGATAGAACTTGTCCATTGTCATATTGCTAAAACTCCAATTCCAATACACAAGATTAGTTCAGAAATTCCTCAAATTATTTCTGATATTGTGATGAAGTTGCTGGCCAAAAATGCTGAAGATAGGTATCAATCAGCTTTTGGAGTTAAAGCAGATTTAGAGAAAGTTCAAGAAAACATGGCAGGTCTTCAAGACCTGCCAGGTTTGCAGTTTGAATTGGCCCAAAATGATTTTTCTGGACGATTTCAAATTCCTCAAAAGCTCTATGGTCGTGAAAATGAAGTCAATATTTTACTAAAAGCTTTCAATCGTGTTAGTCAAGGGCCGGCTGAAATGATGCTGATTGCTGGTTATTCTGGGGTAGGAAAAACCGCTTTAGTCCATGAAGTGCATAAACCTATGACTGAAAAACGGGGTTATTTTATAGCAGGTAAATTTGAGCAATATCAACGTAATATCCCTTATTCAGCTTTAATGCAAGCTTTCAATGAATTTTGCAAATATATTCTGACTGAAAGCATTGAGCAGTTACAGCAATGGAAAACTAAGATTTTGACTGCTATTGGGGATAATGGTCAAGTTTTGGTAGACATCTTTCCAAATTTGGAGCAAATTATTGGCCCACAAGCTGCTGTTGCAAAAGTGGGAGCAAATGAAGCTCAAAACCGTTTTAACTTGGTATTTCAAAATTTTATCTGTGCAATCAGTCAAAATGATCATCCATTAATATTATTCATTGATGATTTACAATGGGCTGATTCTGCTACTTTGAATCTGCTTAAAACCTTAATGACCGGAACTTGTTACAAGCATTTTTTGATTATTGGAGCTTACCGAGATAATGAAGTTGATGCGGCTCATCCTTTTATCATAATGGTAGATTCCTGCATTAAAGCTAATACAATCATAAAAACCATTAAATTACAAAACCTTTCACAACATGACGTGAATATTTTAATTGCTGATGCTTTATCTTGTACTCCAACTCATGCTCAGGTTTTGACTGATTTAGTTTATGAAAAGACTCAAGGTAATGCTTTTTTCACTCATGAATTTTTGAAATCTTTGTATGAAGAAGAGCTATTAACGTTTGATGTTAAACAATATTGTTGGCAGTGGAATGCGGAAATAATTGCGGCCAAAGGTATAACTGATAACGTTGTGGAATTAATGGCGGCTAAAATACAAAAATTACCAGATACAACTAAAACTTTATTAAAATTAGCAGCTTGTATAGGTAACAAATTTAATTTGGAAACGCTGTCAATTATTTATCAACAACCATTTAAAGAAACTTTGCAACCGTTATTTGAAGCTGTTAAAGAAGGTTTGTTATTACCAATAGGTAATTATAATTTATTGGAAGTTCAACCAGATATGCAGTTTAAATTTCCTCATGACCGCATTCAACAAGCTGCTTATTCTTTGATACCAGAATCTGGAAAACCTAATTTTCATTTACAAATTGGCCGACATTTATGGCAAGCAGCAGACAACCTAGATGCTAATATTTTTGCGATTGTGGATCACCTTAATTTAGGTAAAATTTCCCAACAGACTGACATTGCTCAACTTAATTTGCAAGCTGCTCAAAAAGCTAAAGCCACTGCTGCTTATCAACCAGCTTATGATTATGCTCAAAAAGGAATCAGTTTATTAGAAGATAATGCTTGGCAAACGGAATATGATTTAACTTTGCAACTGTATAATTTTGCTGCTGAAACAGCTTATTTAAATGGTGATTTTGAACAGATGGAAGTTTTTGCCGAAATAATCATCCAGCAGACTAACACGGTATTGGATAAAGTCAAAATATACGAGATTAAAATTCAAGCTTGTGTTTCGCAAGTTAATCAGTCGGGTGCAATTGATAACGCATTAATAATTCTTAAATTATTAGGAATTGAATTACCTAAAAATGCTAAAATATGGCATGTTTTTCTTGAATTAGCAAAAACTAAATGGCTGTTGCGAGGTAAAAAAATTGCAAATCTAGTTGATTTACCAAAGATGCAACAAGCTGATAAACTGGCCGCTATGTCAATTTTTGATAGTGTGGCTTCTGCTGCTTACCAGTTGATTCCTAACTTATTTTTATTGACTGTATTTAAGCGAGTTGAGCTTTCAGTGCAATACGGCAACAGTCCTGAATCTCCATTCGGATATGGTAACTATGGTATAGCTTTATGTGGTGCAATTGGTGATATTGAACAGGGCTATCAGTTTGGTCGTTTATCTTTAGAATTGCTATCACGTTTTGAAGTAAAAGAAGCAGAAGCAAAAACTCAAATGGTTTTCAATACTTTTATCAGACATTGGAAACAGCATTGTACAGAAACTATACCAGCTTTATTAGAAGATTCATATCATTGTGGAATGGAAAACGGAGAATTAGAATATGCTTCCTATTCTGCTTTTATTCGTATCTATCATTTATTTTTTACTGGCAATGAGTTACCAGAACTTAAACAAACTATCATTACTTATAGTCAAGCTGTTGATCAAGCTAATCAATACATGTGCTTGAATTATTTGAATTTATTACATCAAGTAGTTTTAAACCTAACCACTACCGTTGAAAAACGACATATTTTAAGTGGAACAGTCTATCAAGAAGAGGCTATGTTAGCTAATCAAATCGCCAATGACAAGATGGCTCTTTACTATGCCCAGCTTTATAAACTATTTTTAGCCTATTTATTTGGTCATCATGATGAAGCATTGGCAATTGCAACATTTGCAGTTAAACATATAGATGCAGCAATTGCACAATTTATTGTACCGCCTTTCTATTTTTATGATTCATTGAATTGTTTAGCTTTATATCCTAACGCTTCAAAACAGACTACTCTACGTTTGCGAATCTATCTTAACCAACGGAAACTTAAAAAATGGGCAAAACATGCCCCGATGAATTGCTTGCATAAATATTACTTGGTACAAGCTGAGTCATGTCGGGTGTTGAAGCAAACTAAACAAGCTATGCAATTTTATGAAAAAGCCATTGCCGGAGCCAAAAAAAATGGTTATATTCAAGAGGAAGCCTTAGCTTATGAATTAGCGGCTAAATTTTATGTTCAACTGAATTTAGATAAAATTAGTCATACCTATATGCAAGAAAGTTTGTATGCTTATCAAAAATGGGGAGCAACTGCTAAAGTACAGGATTTAGAAGCTAAATATAACTTAAAATCTGTTGTAAAATCATTAGATTTTACTGATCATACAATAAGTAATTTAATCAATAGTTCAATTTCTACTCGGTTACAAACCTCAACTCAATTGGATTTAGACAGCGTTACCAAAGCTTCCCAAACTTTGGCTGGAGAAATAGTTTTAAGCACATTATTAGAAAAAATTATGCGTATTGTGATTGAAAACGCTGGAGCGGAACGTGGTTTGTTGATTTTGGAAAAAGATAATTCAGAATGGGTAATTGAAGCTGAGGGAATACTTGATGCTGATAAAATTACTATCTTGCAATCTATTCCTGTGGATGGACATTTGCCAATTTCTATTGTCAATTATGTAGTTAGGACTCGTGAACCAGTGGTATTAGCGGATGCTATGCAAGAAGGAATTTACACTGAAGATAGCTATATCCATCAACATCAACTTAAATCAATTTTATGCAGTCCAATTTTGCATCAAGGACAACTCATTGGCTTGTTATATTTAGAAAATAATGTTATGGAAGGAGCATTTACTAAAGCCAGATTAAAAATAGTTGACATGCTGTCTTCGCAAGCAGCGATTTCTTTGGAAAATGCCTTATTATATCGTACTTTGGAGCAGAAAGTAGAACAACGCACCGATCAACTTGCACAAGCAAATCAAGAAATTACCACATTGAATAAACAGCTTAAAGAAGAAAATGTACGCATGGGAGCAGAATTAAATGTGGCTAAACAATTGCAACAGATGGTTTTACCTAAAGAAGCCGAATTACAACAGATTGATAATTTAGACATTGCTGGATTTATGGAACCGGCTGATGAAGTTGGCGGTGATTATTATGAAATTCTGAACCATGACGGCAATATTAAAATTGGTATTGGAGATGTAACCGGGCATGGATTGGAAAGTGGAGTTATCATGCTTATGGTACAAACCACAGTTCGTGCTTTATTGCTGGCTGGAATTGATAATCCAGAGCAATTTTTAAATATTGTTAATCGCACTGTTTATCACAATGCTCAACGGATGAAAACTGATAAAAATTTAACTTTATCGTTGTTGGATTATCAAGCTGGCAAATTGACGGTAACTGGACAACATGAAGAAATTTTATTAGTTAAAAAAGATGGAAAAATCGAACAAATTGATACATTTCATTTAGGTTTTATGGTTGGGGTGGTAGATGATATAACTAGCTTTTCTTCCCATCAAGAACTAATATTGCAGTCGGGTGATGGTATTGTTTTATATACCGATGGAATAACCGAAGCTCAGAATATCGAACATGAACAGTATGGTTTGGAACGATTGTGTGAAGCTGTTAGTGCTAATTGGCTGGGAAGCTCTTTGGAAGTTCAACAAACCGTGATTGCTGATGTGAAAGCTTATATTGGTGAACAAAAAGTAATTGATGATATAACATTGTTGGTTTTGAAACAAATATAGGATAAACTGGTTTAGTTAAAATCATTAAAAGGAATTATCAATTATTAATTAAAATCTATAAAAATATCAAATTCTTGCTTAATATAACTGTAGTCTATTTAATTGGGAAATGCTATAAGTATTGCCTCTACATCATAGGTGTTCGGGATTTACCAGAAATGTAATATTTAATTGTGAATTGGTGAATGAAAAATGGTTAATTATTAATGATTTTGACTTTCATTAACAATTAATTATTCACAGTTAATCATTCACAATTAAATATACATATCAATTAGTTATAAATTATCCCGAACACCTATGGCCTCTACATAATGTCTTATCGTTATACACAAGTATTTAAGTACTTGAAATGAAAATATATTATGTAGGATGGGTTAAGAAACGAAGTGGAAACCCACCGAACCTTTAAAATGATGGATTTCATTCTATCCATCCTACATCGTTATACTTAATTAATTGTGAATGGTTAACTGTGAATTAATAATGATTAATTAAAGTCAAAACCATTTCTAATTCACTCACTTCACAATTAAAAGTATATTTGTATCATATCCTGAATACCTAGAAAGCCTAAAAAAATCTCTTAATCCAAATACTCCTTCAAAATAGCAAACAATTCCTTAGTAACAACTGGCTTGGCTAAGTGGGCAGTGCAACCAGCTATCATTTGTTGTTGTTCGGCTTTTTCACCAGTGTAGGCAGTCAGAGCGATAATGGGAGTATGTTTAAATTGCGGCATTGCTCGTAGTTGCTTAGTTGCTTCCATTCCATTCATCACTGGCATTCGGATATCCATAAGGATTAATTCCGGCTTGTGGGTTTGGGCTAAGTCAATGGCTTCCTGCCCATTTTTAGCAACGACTACTTGATGGTCATGGACACTTAACATATCAAGAATTGTCATTAAATTGACTTCGTTATCTTCGGCAACTAGAATACGACTGTTGTGCGGAAAATTGACCATTTTTGATTCTTCATTTTGGGTTTCTTGATTTACTTGGATTTGGGTTTTAATCGGTAAGGTAAACCAAAAGGTGCTACCTTTACCTAATTCACTTTCAACTTCTATTTCGCCACCATGTAATTCAACCAAACGCCTAGTTAAAGCAAGCCCAATTCCGGTGCCACCTAGTTCTTGGTCACGTACTTTATCAGCTTGATGGAATTCAGAAAAAATCTTATCCAATTCGTTGGCCTCAATCCCCATTCCATTATCAGATACAATAACCTTAAGCATGGAAGATTCTTGAAATACATGAACTTTAATCCAACCATCCCTAGCAGTATATTTAACCGCATTAGACAGTAAATTCAGCATCATTTGCTTACACTTCCTTGCATCAAGCAACATGACTGGCAAAGTTGGTTCAATAACCGTTTTTATCTGTAAATTTTTGACCTTAAATTGGCTTTTCATCAAACTAACCGATGTTGTAATAATTTCTTCGATAGATGCTTTTTCAAGAACGAGTTCCATCACGCCCGCATCAATTTTGGCAGTATCAAGTAAATCACTGATTAGGGACAATAAATGTTTGCTACTTTTGGTTATTTGAACCACATAAGATAGTTGTTTCTCGTTAAGTGGGCCAAAGAATTGTTCATGTAACATGTCACTAATGCCTAAGATACCGTTAAGCGGAGTGCGTAGTTCATGGCTCATGCTAGCGAGAAATTTGTCCTTGAGGTGAGCGACTTGTGCCAATTCAATATTGGCTTGGCTTAATTCTTTGGTGCGTTGTTCGACTTTTTGGGCAAGGGAAGTGCGTTCATCTGCAAGTTCAACTTCTATATGTTTACGTTCGGTTATATCTTCTCCAGAAGTAAGAATACCAGTAATTTTTCCAGTTTCCTCCCTCAATACGGTATTGTGCCAAGCAATTATTTTTTCTTCACCAAATTTAGTTAAAATGGGATTTTCATAGTATTCAATCGGGGCTATATCACCGTGCATCAATTTTGAGAACACTTCTTTTTGGACTTGCTCCTGATAACCAACTGGAATAAAATTTTTAAACCATTCTTGCCCAATAATTTCCGCCTCTGAATATCCCAAAATCTCACAACCTTTTTGATTAATAAGACTAACATTTGCTTCTTTATCAAGTGCTAAAAACATAACACCAGCAATATCTAAATAAGTCTGGGCCTTATCTCTTTCACAGTGTACTTGTTTTTCTGCTTGTTTGCGTTCGGTTATGTCTTCAACCGCACCATCTAAAAATAAAGGAGTACCTTTATCGTCATATACTAAAATACTGGAAATAGAAACATAAAAAGATGAATTATCTTTACGCAATGCTTCTACTTCAAAATTTTTGACTTCACCTTGTTCACCTAGTTTAGCAAGTAATATTTCTCTTTGGGTTGGGTCAACATATCTAACTATTGCTGGTTGTTGTATCAATTCTTCACTAGAATCAAATTCCAACATCTGAACCATGGTATGATTCACACTCAAAATTTTGCCATCAACAGAAGACCTAAAAATACCGATATTAATATTATCCACTAAACTACGATATTTTTCTTCGCTGGCTTGTAGTGCTTGTTCGGCTTGTCTTTGTTCAGTTATATCAATAATAAAACCTTCTAATGCTTCAATTTCACCAGTACTAGAAAAAATCCCTTGGCCTTGTTCCCATACCCAACGTTGTTCACCGCCGGCATGGCAAATACGATAGATAACTTGAAAAGGAACTTGTTGATTAACAGATTCTTGCACTACATTCCATACTGGTGTTTGATCTTCAGGCACTATGATATTGGCATAACTAACCGTAGCATTGTTGATAAGTGCATCCAAAGGATAACCGGTTAAATTGAAACATCCTTCACTGACAAATACCATAGTCCAATCTTTATCATTCCGACACCGATAAGCCATGCCGGGTAAATTACTCATCAGAGTAGATAAGCGGCGTTCACTTTCTCGCAATTGTTGTGCGGATTGTTGGTTGATTAATGTATTGGCAAAAATGTCCGCGATTGTTTGTAACAAGATAATGTCTTCCGATGACCAAATTTTTTCGTGTTTAACACTGTCAAACCCAACAAAAGCAATTAGACTATTTGCATAACTAATAGGAACAATAATAAGTGATTGAATATTTTGTTCTTGAAAATTGGCTTTTTCAGCACTGGTTGAAGGTAAATCGGCCACTTTGGGAATATGAAATACCTCAAAGTTTTGAAGTTTTTGCATCGCCAATGGAAAAAAGTTAAACGACAATTGTTGCAAAAATTCTATTTGTGATTCAATACCTGATGCACACCATTCGTTAGTATTATCAATAATGCTACCATCAGCAGAAACTTGAAAAATATAACTTCGATCTACCTCAGCAAATTCACCAAGGATTCGTAATGCTTTATCAATTTGAGCATTAAAATTATCCAATGTCACATTAACAAACAAAGTTGATACTGTTGCAACAATTTTTTCTACTGCCAACCGATACTTAAGAGCCTGTTCCGCCTGTTTACGCTCACTAATATCAGAATGAGTGCCAATAAATCGTTGGGGTTTACCTTCTTTGGTAAATTCGATGACTTTGCCTCGATCCAAAATCCATTTGTAAGTGCCATCTTTACACAAAATCCGATGTTCACTACAATAATATTCAGTTTTTCCAGCCAGATGCTGATTTACATTAAGAGAAGCCAATTCTTTATCAGCAGGATGTACTCGTTTATCCCATTCACTTAAATCTGCACCGATTTCCTCATCAGCATAACCCAGCATTTTTTTCCAGCTAATAGAAAAATAAACTTCATTGGTAATAATATTCCAATCCCAAACACCTTCTTTACTAGCAGTAAGAGCATGTTGCCATTTTAATTCATCTTCTTTAAATGCTTCAATAGACAGGAATGCATCCAAACTGTTGTTTATATGTTGACCAAAATGTTTGAAAAGTTGTAGTTCTGCTTCGGTCCATTCTCTGGCATAAGAACATTGATGGATTCCAAACAGCCACGGTTTACCCAATTTTGGATAGATGGCCATACATATCTGCGATTGAACCGAAAACTGTTTGGTAATATTTGGAGGAGCTAGTTTATGTTCATACTTCGCACCGAATGTAACTGGACCTACTGTAGACAAGCTAGTTTTCATTAGTTCGGATACTGTAGAATCCATTGGAATATCCATATTAAAAATACTGCCCCCAGGATATTCTAGTCTTGTAATTTCCATTGGTATCCGCCAATTTGGAGCATCAGGATCACAGGGGTGAAGGAGCCAAGCCCGATCACAGTTGAACACTGATAATGTCACCCGCAAGGCATTTTCCATCATTTGGTTCATATCTTGGGTTTCATTGGTGGCTTTTCCCAGAGTCGCTAAACCTTCTAGCTGGTAAATATGTTGGTTAAGTTTATGTTCTGCCAGTTTACGCTCAGTTATGTCCACCACTGAAACAACCCTTAGCATTTTACCTTTATGTTGATACTCTTTACCAATCAATTCCACTGGAAAAGTGGAACCATCTTTTCTACATCCAACAACTTCATAAGGTTGATTAAAACCGGTAGCAACATTTTTACGGACTAGAGCTTGGTATTTTGGTTTGACGAACATATCAACAGCATCTTTACCAATTACTTCATCAAATTCATAGCCAAACATTTGCAATAAACTGGGGTTGACATCAACAATTGTCCCTTTATCATGAAAAACAATACCTTCATTGCTGACTTCTGCAAGGCGTTTATAGCGTCCCTCACTTTCTTGTAACGCTTGTTCTATCAATTTGCGTTCCGAAATGTCGAAGGTGTGTATGATGGCAGTTGTCGCTTGGCCATTTTGTTCGATTAGCCTAATACGACTTTCGTACCACAAATTAGGTACATCACCAATATATTCAATATAAATCACTTCTCCAGTTTCAAACACATAATTAAGTGCTTGGATAAAAATTTGTTGGTCATTATGTAAATAATCGTAAAAGCTATTTCCAATAACTTCTTGTGGCGGAAGTTTGGAAATGGTTCGATTAACAAATTGGATAATGCCATCTCGATCCACAATAGAAATATAATTGGGTGAATTTTCGGCAAGGGAACGGAATTTGGCTTCTGATATTCGCAGAGCATCAAACATCTGTTTGCGTTTGGTTATGTCGCGGCAAACGTAAAGCAATGTACCATCTTTGATAGATACACGCTTGATATTGATTAATAAAAAATGTTTTTTCCCGAATTTATCGGTTATTTCCTGTTCAATGTTAGTTAATTGTTCCGTTGCTTCGTCAAGTTTAATGGGCAAATTTCCCAATAATTTTGTTATTCTATCAAAGCCTTGGATTTCTTCAGGCTGATAACCAAAAATAACTTGAGCGTTAGGACAGACATAAACAAAGGTTCCTTGCTCATTAGTCACAAACACTGCATCGGAAATATTTTCTAAAACAAGGCTATGAAATTCTTTACTTTCGTGTAGGGCTTCTTTAATTTGCTTGTGTGAAGTAATATTTTGCTCAATGCCAATAAAATGGGTAATTATGCCTTGAGCATTCAAGATAGGTTTGATGATCATCTCGCAGTTAATGAGTTGACCAGATTTACTCTTATTGACGATTTCTTCACGCCAGACTTGCCCTGTTTTGATTGTATCCCATAACCTTTTATAAAACGCTTGGTCGTGTTGTTCAGATTTTAGCAAACTGGTTTTTTTACCAATAGCTTCTTCAGCACTGTAGCCAAAGATTGAGGTAAATGCTGAGTTGACCCATTGAATATTACCTTCTATATCAGTAACAAAAACGCTTTCGGCACATACTTCTGCAATGTGGCTTTGTACATGAGATAATTCTTGCTCAGATACCTGCAAACGACGTGCTTCATTGATAAGCGTTTTTACTTGTGCGAGTTGGGGCTGCACTTGTTTAATGGGCGTGTTGCTATCAGCATCAGATAGATTCTGGATAAGAGATTCTATCTCGGTTAGTTTTGTCGTTAAGTCTTTAGTTTTCATATTATCGGTGGTACTTTTTTTAATCCAAGTATTCTCGCAAAACTGCAAACAATTCCTTAGTAACAACTGGCTTAGGTAAATGAGTAGTACAACCGGCTATTATTTGTTTTTTTTCGGCATCGTCACCAGTGCTGGCAGTTAGGGCGATAATGGGAGTATTTTTAAATTGCGGCATTGCTCGTAGTCGCTTGGTTGCTTCCATTCCATTCATCACTGGCATTCGGATATCCATTAGGATTAATTCTGGATTGTGGGTTTGGGCTAAGTCAATAGCTTCTTGCCCATTTTTAGCCACTGCCACTTGATGATCGTGGATACTTAGCATATCAAGAATTGTCATTAAATTGACTTCGTTGTCTTCGGCAACTAGAATACGACTGTTATGCGGAAAATTGGCTATTTTGGATTTTTCTTGAGCGTCTTGAGTTATTTGGATTTGGGTTTTGATAGGTATGGTAAACCAAAAAGAACTACCTTTATCTAATTCACTTTCCACTCCTATTTCGCCACCATGTAATTCAACTAAACGCCGGGTTAAAGCAAGTCCAATTCCAGTGCCGCCGAGTTCTTGATCACGCACTCTATCAGCTTGATGAAATTCAGAAAAAATCTTATCCAATTCTTTACGTTCAATCCCCATCCCATTATCAGATACAATAAGCTTAAGCATGGATGAATCTTGAAATACATGAACTTTAATCCAACCATTTTTTTCAGTATATTTAACCGCATTAGATAGCAAATTAAGCATTATTTGTTTACATTTTCTTATATCGACTAACATGAGTGGCAAAGTCGGATCAATAACCATTTTTATTTGTAAATTTTTGGCCTTAAATTGACTTTTCATCATACTAATAGATGTTGCAATAATTTCTTCGATAGCAGTTTTTTCAAGGGCAAGTTCCATCGTACCAGCATCAATCTTGGCGGTATCAAGTAAATCACTGATAAGGGACAATAAATGTTTGCCACTTTTGGATATTTGAACCACATAAGATAGTTGTTTTTCGTTGAGTGGGCCAAAGAATTGTTCATGCAACATGTCACTCATGCCTAAAATACCGTTAAGTGGAGTGCGTAGTTCGTGGCTCATGTTGGCAAGAAATTTGTCCTTGAGACGAGCAGCTTGTGCCAGTTCAACATTGGCTATACTTAATTCAGTCGTTCGTTCTTCAACTCGTTTGGCAAGTAAAGCACGTTCATCTTTTAAATCGGACTCGGCTTTTTTAAGATCGGTAATATCATGGAGCATGAGGAGATAGGCTGGCTTTTCTTCCCATAAAGTATTTACTACATCCATTTCGGCTGTACCAAATTCATTTTCCGACAAAATAATCAAGACTTCAATACGTTTGCCGGGATGAGTTGGTATGGCAAATTCTTTCCCAATCTCTAACGGAGTATGTTTAAATAATTGTTGCATGGCAGGATTGAAATATTGGATAATGCTTTGTTTATCAATCACCATGATGCCGGCGGCATTTTTATCGACTACACTTAAAAAACTAGTACGACTTGCGTCTAGGGCATGGCCTGTATCTAGCAAATCTTCATTGGTGATTTGTAATTCTTCATTAGTGGTTTGTAATTCTTCATTAGTGGCTTGTAATTCTTCAGTGCGTAGTTGAACTTGGTATTCAAGTTCTTGATTTAGTTGAGCAAGTTTGCATTCAGCTTCTTTACGTTCAGTTATATCTTGTCCAACTCCAATTACCCCAATAATTTGCTCATCCGTATCACGCCGTGTAGTTGCATTAAGCAATATCATTCGCCGTTGACCGTCTTTGGTTTCCAACGGAAATTCATAGTTGCTGGTTTCTTTACCTCGTAAGGCGTTTTTTAG
Source organism: Candidatus Halobeggiatoa sp. HSG11 (assembly GCA_030378105.1). Classification (GTDB taxonomy): domain Bacteria; phylum Pseudomonadota; class Gammaproteobacteria; order Beggiatoales; family Beggiatoaceae; genus DRQV01. The sequence continues at coordinate 23,504 of JAUCGL010000049.1, forward strand.
CACAGTTTGGACTTGGAATTGATATTCAACTAGGATAAATTCCTTAACTAAATCATGCCCAAATACATCTTTTTTGGTATAACCAGTTATACGTTGAGCAGATTGATTCCATTCATTGACTTTGCCTTGTTTGTCAATACCAAAAATAGGTGCATTGGCGGTGTCAATTAGTTGCGTGAGTTCGGTGGCAATTTGTTGAGTTTTGGCCACATTTTGTTGACGTTCGCTAATGTCAATGAAGGTAATAACCGCACCAGTGATTTTACCTTCTTGAATTATCGGGTAAGACCAATATTCTGTTGGTAATTGAATACCGTCGACTCGCCAAAAAACTTCATGGTCTTTGTGTATGTTTTTGCCTTCACGAAATGCTTGGTAAATAGGGCATTCTTTTAGGGGGTAAGGTGTACCATCTTTATAGCTGTGATGGATTAAATCGTGCATTGATTGATTCAACAGTTGCTCTTTATGCTGATAACCTAACATGTTGAGTGCCGCAGTATTGCAAAAAGTGCAATTTCCTTTTATATCAATCCCATAAATACCTTCAGCCGTTGAGTTAAGCAAAAGTTCAATTTGCTCTTTACTTTTTTGTAAAGCTATTTTGGCCTGTTCACGTTCCGTTATATCACGGGCAACAAGAAGAATGCCAACGGTTTGCCCGTTAACAATTCTAGGCAAGGCACGAGATTCATAACAAATTACCTTTCCAGTTGATGTCACATACTCACTTTCATAACAAATTTCTTTATTCGTGGTTAAAACAGATTCCAACAAAGCCTTATTTCTATCTCGTTTGCCTTCTGGAAGGTAATTGTAAACTGGTGTGCCGGTCACTTGCTCTACCGTTAAGTCAGGACTGGTATGATTAATAAATTGAACCTTTAACTCCCGGTCAAGAATGACGATATGATCTGGCGAATTTTGCGTGATAGAATTTAAGTCAGCCAACGTTTGCGAATCCTGTCTTGTTTCCTTGACCAGCGTTTTTAATTGTGCGATTTGAGGTTGCACTTGTTTAAGGGGCGTATTGCCATCAACCTCAGATAGATTTTGGATAAGAGATTCTATCTTTGTGAGTTTTATTGTTATATTTTTCATCTGTAATTTTTCGTTTTTTGTTCCAACATGCTGCGTTAATATTATTATAGTGTTTTCCGATTATGTAAGGTACAAAGTTTCGGGAAATCCGCTTCGCTCCATTCCCGAAACAATTTTAAACCTAACAGGTTTCCGAAACCTGTCAAGTCTTTTTGAACCGATGCGTAATACCTAGAAACCATTAATCAACAACGCTCTCAAGACTCGTTCTGTGTTGGTTAGGGTTCCAATGATGGTTATGGGTTTCATTGAAGGACCATCTTTTGGAGTGATGACGACTTTTAGGGTTGGAGTGACTAATATCCCATTTTTAATAACACTGGAGGAATCTTGTTTAATATCAGTTACTTGCAAGTTATAGTTTGTTGACAAGTGTTTTTTACAAATGTTTTTGATATTTTTGCTGGCTTGTTCTGATGCAGAATCATTGCTGACAATAAACAATTGTAAGTCATAAGAAAATTCTGAATTCGACGTGGGTGAATTTACCATACTAGTTGTTTCGGATTCAGACATTATTATTTCCTCTCCCGCATAAGTTTGAGTTCCGTTATGTCCTGTCCCACCCCTATGACACCAATAACCACATCATCAATATCACGGCGAGTCGTCGCGTTAAGCAAGATGACCAGCCGTTGCTTGGTTTTAGTGAACAATGGCAATTCGTAATTGGCAGTTTCATTGCCTTGCAAGGATTTATCAAGCACATCTTTCACTGCTTGTTTATAGTCGTCCGTGATAAATTCTTCAACTAAATTTTTACCCTCAACTTCGTCTTTAGTATAACCGGTCAGAGTTTCAGTCTTTTTATTCCATTCATTGATGTTACCATCAGTATCTACACCAAAAACTGGTGCATTGGCATTATTAACAAATTGCACCCATTCCATTGCAGTGCGTTCTTGTCTCTCCCGATATTCATCAATCGCAGTTATATCTTGACCAACTCCAATGACTCCATTTATATTGCCGTCTGCATCGCGTTGTGTTGAAGCATTGAGCAAAATCTTTAAGCGGTCGCCATTTTTGCTATAAAGCGGAAATTCAAAATTAGCAGTTTCATCACCCTGTAGTGCATTATCCAAAACCGATTTAACCGCAGTTTTATAATCATCAGTGATGTAGGTTGCTACCAAATTTTTACCTTGCACTTCATCTTTGGAATAGCCAGTTAATCGTTCGGTGGTTTTATTCCATTCCGTCACGTTGCCTTCTTTATCTATACCAAAAACCGGTGCATTGGCATTGTTAATAAATTGCACCCATTCCATTGCAGTGCGTTCTTGTCTCTCCCGATATTCATCAATCGCAGTTATATCTTGACCAACCCCAATGACTCCACTTATGTTGCCCTCTGCATCGCGTTGTGTTGAAGCATTGAGCAAAATTTTTAAGCGGTCGCCATTTTTGGTATAAAGCGGAAATTCAAAATTAGCGGTCTCATTACCACACAGGGCATTATCCAAAACCGATTTAACCGCAATTTTATAATCATCAGTTATATAGGTTGCTACCAAATTTTTACCTTCGACTTCATCTTTGGAATAACCAGTTAACCGCTTGGTGGTTTTATTCCACTCCGTCACGTTGCCATCTTTATCTATACCAAAAACCGGGGCATTGGCATTATTAATAAATTGACGTAATTCAATCGCAGTTCGTTCCATTTGAAGGCGATACGCATCCGCCCCACTTTCGCCTTCTTCAGCACTACGCATTTCAGTACGTTGCATAATGTTTTTAACTCGGGTTGTGGCAGCTAAATTAAGTACTTCCAATTCGGCTTCTAAGACAGTCGTTTTAGACATCGCAGCTGCGGTTGCGGCTGAGGCAATTTGTTGTTGTTGTTCCAACTCTGCCTCTTTTTGCACGATGAATTGCTTTTGTTTCACTAATTCTGTCTCTTCAATAGCCTCCCTTTCTTTTCGAGCAGTACCAGTGAGTACGCCACCTTCACCAGTATAAACATCCAATAAATCAATACCAGTATTAGTAATAAGAAATTCACGGTATTGATTGGAATGGGCGGTTCCCCGTGATTTGTAAACCAAAGCAGTGCGGTTGATTTCTCCACCAACTTCAACTAAATTTAAAACCAGAATGCTATCAATGAGAGAAGAAAGGTCAATCCTAGAAAATGTACTAATAGTACTTATACTGGCAACTTGCTTAAGAAACAGAGTAGTGATGCCACGTTCTTTGCAGAAATTTAATAATCGCATAACATATTCATAAGCAATTTGCTCGCTACCCATCCGGTCACAAGCCGAAATAGCATCAACGACGACATGCTGCGGTTGCCATTCTTTGATTATATCAATGGCACGTATCAAGTGATCTTCGGCACCCATTGCTTCCGGCATAACGGCAATAAAACGCAATTTATCACTGCCAACGGCTGGCTGTAGTTTAATTCCCGGACTCTGCATATTTTTTATGATAGCTTCTTGGGACTCTTCAAAACAGATATATAACACTTTCCCTTTATCATCACAGGTTTGGCGTATAAAAGTAGCAGCGACCACCGACTTACCAGCACCAGTGCCGCCAGCAATTAAAGTACAAGAACCACGCCGATAACCACCACCAAGCAATACATCTAAGCGTGGATGCCCACTACAAATATAGTCATCAAAAGTTTGATGGCAAATGTTGTTAGTAGAAATAGGAATGATGCTGATACCTTTAGCGGTGATAGTGTAAGGATATTCATTGCGACCAAATCCAGAGCCACGATATTTTGAAATTCGTAAATTGCGAGTCGCAACTCGTTGTTCAATGCGTTGTTCCAAGTAGATAACGCAATCAACCAAAAAATCTATATACTCATAACGGGTTTTTTCTTCAGTATTAACCATACGTTTAGTGGTTAAAATCGTGGTTAATTGATGTTCAGTTAACCAATCATACAAATAATATAACTCTTGACGCTCACGCTCTGGGTCATTTAAAAACCGCAATAACACATCCACAGAATCCAATACCACCCGTGTTACTTTCATCTGTTTAGCGGCAGCTTCGATAGTGGTCAACAAACCTTCTAGACTAAATTCACCAGATATAATGGCTCTTGGGTCCATACGTGCTTCCACAATCAACATTAAACCCTGTTCTTCAAGAGCAGCAAAATCCCAGCCTAAAGTCAAGGCATTAGCCCGAATATTAGTCGCACTTTCCTCAAAATTCATTAGGATACCGGATTCAGCTCGTAATGCCCCACGATAAAGAAATTCCAATCCCAAAATACTTTTACCACAGCCATGCCCCCCACTAATAACAGTTGGACGACCAAAAGGCAAACCCCCTTCAAGGATTTGATCAAGCCCATTGATGCCAGTCTGGATTTTGGGTAGTGGTACTGGTTTTGTGTTTATATTTTGCATATTTATCTTCTCCTACTACTAGATTATAATAGGACTTACGCATTGACAAACATAATAAAGTGTGAATTGCATTAAAATCATATATTTATTACAATATAAACTAATTAATTGTCATTCCCACGAAAGCATGTCCTCATGAAAATGGGGATGGGAATCTAGCGATCTCAAAGATTCCTAGATTCCCGTTTTCACGGGAATGACAGAACTATATAAATATAGTTTATATGCAAATTATACAAATGATATGATTTTTTATAACTATTTGTATCTTAACAAATTCATAAAATGAATGTTTTGTCAATGCGTAAGTCCTA